>JAFZFT010000109.1 GCA_017555765.1 Clostridia bacterium
CACCGCGTACTTCTCCCGCTTTAGTGAAAACGGCATTGGTCTGTGCAAAGCTCTCGTGGGTAATCTGGCAGATAACCCCGCGCTGGTCTTCGAAAGTAAAGTCAGGTTTCAGAATTTCTACAAGTTTCATAAAATCACTTATTCCTATATGCAGATTCAATACTACGGTTTGTAGTCGTAAAGACTATTATACTATCTTTGAATAAAAAAATCAAGTTTCGGCAGAAGGGCGGGCCTATTGCAACAAAGTCCTCCATATGGTACAATGGGTTTGCTGAAAAGCAGGAAAGGGAGAGAATTTTATGGCAGTTTTTAAAATTGAAACCAAAAACAAGGTTGATATCGGCAAAAAGCCAAGAGTGTATTTTACCTGTCACCCCGATGATTTCGAAAAACATTTCAAAAGAATATGCGACGATATATTCCAGACACATGACTGTGCAATTTATTACACAGAGAATATGACGGACGTTATCGCTGAAGATGAAAAAGAGGTAGACCTCGGACGAAACAACTTGTTTGTCGTACCTGTCACCTTCAGACTTCTTTCTACACCTAACCGTGCGATGGATGAGGATATTCCGTATGCGTTGAAATCTCATATTCCAGTTTTGCCGGTTATGATGGAATCGGGTCTTGATGCATTTTATTCAAAGCCTGATAAATTCGGTGAGTTGCAGTATCTTAACCCATACAGCAGCGATACAACAGAAATTTCCTACGAAGAAAAGCTGAAAAAATATCTTGATTCAGTACTCATCAGCGATGAAACAGCAAGACGTATCCGTGCGGCTTTTGATGCGTACATATTCTTAAGCTACCGCAAAAAAGACCGTAAGTATGCCAATGAGCTTATGAGGCTTATTCACAACATTCCCGAATGCCGTGATATCGCTATATGGTTTGACGAGTTCCTGACACCGGGTGAAAGCTTTAAGGAAAATATCGATAAGATACTGGACAAGAGTCAGTTCTTTACACTGCTCGTTACTCCGAATCTGTTGGAAGAGCCGGGTGGAAAGCCCAACTTTGTTATGGGTGAGGAATACCCCGCAGCCCATAGGTCGGGTAAAAGAATCATTCCCGCCGAAATGGAAGAAACAGATAAGGCAATACTTGCTGAAAAGTTCAAGGAAATACCCAATTGTGTAAATCCCGAAGACGAGATGTTTCACAAGTCATTTATCGAAGCGGTTTCGAAAATTGCAATCGAATCCAATAATACTCCTGAACATAATTTCCTTATCGGTCTTGCATATCTTGATGGTATAGATGTTGAGGTTAACCGTGAAATCGCAATTGAGCTTATTACAGGTGCGGCAGAAGCGGGCTTGCCAGAAGCGATGGAAAAGCTTTACCGTATGTATAACGAGGGTATCGGTGTACAGCTTGATTACCGTAAGGCTGTGATATGGATAAAGGCTCTGTCGGATTACTATATGGAAACTTATGGTGAAGAGCATCCTGATACGTTTTGGGCGCTTAATAATCTTGCGATAGCCTATGGAGACCTTGGCAATCATCATAAGGCTTTAGAACTTCAAGAAAAGGTATATGTGGCGAATTGTAAGGTTTTAGGTGAAGAGCATCCGGGTACGCTTCTTACACTTAATAATCTTGCGTTAACCTGTGGAAAACTCGGTGATTATCATAAGGCTTTAGAGCTCCAAGAAAAGGTATATGTGGTGCATTGTAAGGTTTTAGGCGAAGAGCATCCTGATACGCTTACTACACTTAACAATCTTGCGATGACCTATGGAGATCTTGGTGATCATCATAAGGCTTTGGAACTTAAAGAAAAGGTATATGTAATGCGTTGTAAGATTTTAGGTGAAGAGCATCATAAGACGCTCAACGCGCTTAACAATCTTGCGTTTACCTATGGAAAACTTGGTGATTATCATAAGGCTTTAGAGCTCCAGGAAAAAGTATATGTGGCGCATTGTAAGGTTATAGGTGAAGAGCATCCTGATACACTTCTTACACTTAATAATCTTGCAATAAACTATAGAGACATTGGTGATCATCATAAGGCGTTGGAACTTCATAAAAAGGTATATGTAGCACGATGTAAGGTTTTAGGTGAAGAGCATCCTGATACGATTAAGACACTTAACAATCTCGCGTTCACCTATGGAGACCTTGGTAATTATCAGAAGGAGCTTGAAATCGAAGAAAAGGTATATGTAGCACGATGTAAGGTTTTAGGTGAAGAACATCCTGGTACGCTTAACACACTTAACAATCTTGCAGTAACCTATGGAAAACTTGGTGATCGTCATAAGGAACTTGAACTTATGAAAAAAGCATATACAGTGCGCTGCAAGATTTTAGGTGAAGAGCACCCTAATACGCTTACTTCTCTTAGCAATCTTGCGGTAACCTATATAGAGCTTGGTGATCATCAAAAGGCTTTAGAGCTTCAAGAAAAGGAATACATAGCATACTGTAAGGCTTTAGGCGAGAAGCATCCTGATACACTTAACGTACTTAACAATCTTGCGGTAACTTATAGTTATCTCGGAGACGTTGAAATCGGTAAATACGAAAAAGCTATCGAATATGGTGAAAAAGTCTATAAACTGCGTTGTAGGGTTTTAGGAGAAGAAGACAAAGCAACCTTGGTGTCCCTCAATAATCTTGCGTTTTACTACAAAGCAGTAGGTGATTTCAAAACAGCACTACCTCTTCTTGAAAAGCTTTATGCTCAGCAGATAAAGGTATATGGTGCCGATAATCCGAAAACCTTGAAAACTCATAGCAAACTTGAAGAGGTGCGTTCAAAATTATATGAAGAGAAAAGAAAAGAAGGCTTTTTAACGTCAAAAATAAAACGTATATTCAAGAAATAAAACCAAATCTCTTATAAAGCACTCCCTCTCTGCTTTACAGACACTGTCAGTAATCTGTAATCAGGGAGGTTTTTGTATATATGAAACGGCACGATGCAATATGACACGGGCGGGGGTACGGAGAAAGGTACAAAAAAACAAGCGGAGTGAAACCACTCCGCTATTTTTATAAATCCGTACTCATTCGACTAAACCTTTAGTCAGGGTCTGTTTCAGCGGAGATGTTTTATCTGCCTCGGCAAAGAAATCCACTACAGTTACAAATAACACAGTGCCCTCCTTACAGTACAACGGATTGAGGTGTGCTGTAAGTCATTATTTTCTTCTGATGCTCAGGTTTGATTTGATTGATGTCGCACCTCGAATGTCTCTGCAGACGGGGTGCTCTTCATAGGGCTTCAGATAAAGAACATCGTCCGACATATATCCTATAAACTCATCGTTGTTATTAAAAACTGCTTCTGAAAGTCTTATAGGGTACCATTCTTCAACTACATTACAGTGATAATATCTGTCGACATAGGTAATATAGCGTATTTCATAGCGGTCTACTTCTTTTTCAAGCTTTTCCTTTAACGGAAGTGTTTCATCTGTTTCCTCGTACCGGAATTTCTTTATTTCTTCTGTACCGGTATCCGGATCGGTGATAGCCTTGTAAAACTCAAACATATAATGCAACTCCTTCGGATTTTATTTTTTTTGAATAATTATATCAACTCGGCGTGAGAAAAACATAGGCATATTATAGTCTAGTTTTCCGATAATAAGCTTTCCTACAGGCGCAAAAACACCGTCATCTAAGATATAGCCCACAAGTTTTTGCTCCTCAAATACCGAATTTGAAAGGCTTAGCGGATAAGTATATTTACTGTCTACATAATAATTAACTCTATCTAATGTTTCAATTTTACACTTTTCGTATTGAGCAATTTCGTTTTCTAATATTTCTTTTAGTTTCAATACTTCGTCTGTTTCCTTGTATTCACGTTTTTCTATTGTTTTTGTTGACTGCTCATCTGTAACGATTTCATAAAATGTAAGCATTTGATAACCTTCTGAATTAATGGTAACATGCCCACAAAAAATATATGTTTACGGATACGTACAGTACAAATTTGGAAAGCAAGAAGAATTTTTGTATGCTTATTATACATCACACAAGATAATTTGTAAACAGGTATTGTACGCTGCATTGATGACCTCGGCAGAGTCGTCATCCCCAAGGAAATCCGCCGCACTATGCGAATTCGTGAGGGAGATTCTTCTCTGACAACATTGACACCAAGCGATAGTTTTTGCGTTGCGATACATAGTGTGGTGGAGAGATATAAAAAATAGCGGAGTGGATTTCCACTCCGCTTTTGCTTTACTCTCTCCAATTAAAATTCGGAAGTTCGTCTAAAAGTATTTTTCTAATTTCGTTTTGCTTTTCAATGATACCTTCAAGTCCTTTTTTTGCAAAGAAATCACCATTGCTTATTTTTCGATAATAGTGTTGTTCTGCCTCTTGATAGTATTTAAGAGCCAACTCATAATTCTTTTCTGTACCAATGCCATAGAAGTAAACATTACCCATACGCATACAAATGTCTGCACCTATCAATTCTGCACAGACTTCGGTCATTTGCTCATAGCAATGAGTGTAAATGTAGAAGGCTTCTTTTTCGTCTTTCTCAACGTAATAGCCGTTCTTATACATATCGCCGATTTTGTACAGAGAATTCAAATGATTATCAAGAGCACCCTTTACAAAATAGTGATATGCCTTTTTATAATCAACCTCTCCTGTGCGGCCATAATAATAGCAATATCCAAGATTTTCGGTTGCTTGTCGCTCACCGTGCTTATCTGCCATCGTATAATACTTGACTGCTTTTTCGTAATTCTGTTCACCGCACCTGCCTGTGTAATAAAGCGAACCAAGGTTTGTCATTGCATCGGGGTTTTCATCAGCAATCTCTTCGAGATAAATCTCTATCATTAGCTCTGCGACTTCTTTTGGCAAAATTTCTGCCCCATCTGCACTATGCAATTCGCACGCAAAATCAAAAGCATCCATATATACAGTGCCGTTTTCTTCAATATTGCACTCAACAATAGATACGATATCCGTATATTTTTCTCTGTCTATCGTTTTGAGAATATTTGACAGTTTTTCATAAAGTGTTTTTTCAGTCATATAATGCAACTCCTTTTATTTTATGTATTTATAATACAATACACAGTGTACTATAAAAAGGACTTCGCTCAATTATAACATATTTCTTTTCAAAAGTAAATTCTTGCAGTATAAATCCCCACCTTTTACAAATACTAACATCACAATTTGAATTTTTATGTAGGGGCGCCCATTGGGCGTCCGCAGTGAATGAGGAGAGATTTATATATGAAAGCAACAGGTATTGTACGCCGCATTGATGACCTCGGCAGAGTCGTCATCCCCAAGGAAATCCGCCGCACTATGCGTATCCGTGAGGGTGACCCGTTACATACATCATTGACACCGTATGAGAGGTTCTGTTATGCAATACTCAGCTTTTCTGAGCGTTGCATCGGATAATAAATAAACGGAGGTCAAAGATTATGACAACAAAAACAAAGGGAAACCTTACCTACAGAACTGTTGGAGATTTCAGAATCCCCAACCTGACACTACCGCCCGAAGAAGCAAATATTACTCTCGGTCAGTGGGGCATGCTTTACAAGGACTATCTTCTCAATCACAAGAAAGCAGTATTTTCAACTCTTCTTGCGGAAGGTAAGCTTTATCGGCACTGTGCAGAAACAGAAAATCAGGCACGAGCAATGTTTGATACTTTTGTAGAGCAGATGAAAAATGCTGAAGGTGTTACAGAAGACCTTAAAGAGCAAGACCAACTTGAATGGGTACAGAGAATGAGCAATATTCAGGAACAGGCAAGAGAGATTGTGTGCAGTGAATTGATATACAGCTAAAATTTAATTGGCGTTTGAATTTGATATAGCAAAGCACGGCTTACGGTAAAATGTAGGTCGTGCTTACTTTTAGTGTTAAAAATGCCTTTTATACGTTAATCTTCTTGGATAATACATTTGGTCATTTCAAAAATTTCCATCGAATACAG
>JAFZFT010000110.1 GCA_017555765.1 Clostridia bacterium
GAGGTATAAATATGGCAGAAAATAAACGCGATTATTACGAAGTCTTAGGTGTGAGCAAGGGCGCTTCCGACGACGAAATCAAAAAAGCATACAGAAAGCTTGCCAAGCAGTATCACCCTGACCTTAATCCGGGCGATGCAACTGCGGAAGCAAAGTTCAAGGAAGCCAACGAGGCTTATGAGGTACTCTCCGACAGTGATAAGAAGGCAAGATATGACCAGTACGGCCATGCGGGTGTTGACCCCAACTTCGGTGCAGGCGGCTTCGGTGGCGGCTTCGGCGGCGGTTTCGGAGATTTCGACCTCGGAGATATTCTCGGCAGTGTATTCGGCTTTGGCGGCGGTGGCTTCGGAGGAGGCTTCGGCGGTGGCAGACAGCAGAATCCCAATGCTCCGAGAAAGGGCTCAACCATACAGACTAACATAACCATCTCCTTTGAGGAGGCGGCTAAGGGCTGCAAAAAGACCGTAAAAATAAACAAGGTTGAAAAGTGTACTGAATGTGGCGGCTCAGGTGCCGAAAAGGGTACATCACCCGAGACCTGTCAGACCTGCGGTGGCAGAGGTCAGGTCAATGTTCAGCAGAGAACACCCTTTGGTGTTATGAGTACATCAAAGCAGTGTTCAGCCTGTGGCGGTAAGGGTAAGATTATAAAGACACCCTGTAAGAAGTGCCGCGGTACAGGTCTTAACAGTAAGCCTCAGAGTGTTGATATTGAAATTCCCGCAGGTATTGATGACAGACAGTCACTCACAGTAAGAGGTGGCGGTAACCCCGGTGTAAACGGCGGACCTACCGGTGACCTCAGAGTTAACGTTAATGTAAGACCTCATCCCTTCTTTGAGCGTGACGGCTTTGATGTGTGGTGTGAATTCAACGTTACCTACGCTCAGGCTGCTCTTGGTGATACTCTTTACATCCCCACGCTTGACGGTAAGGTGAAATACGATCTTCCCTCAGGTACTCAGCCCGGTGAGGTTTTCCGTTTCAGAGGCAGAGGTATTCAGTCTCTCAGCGGCAGAGGCAGAGGCGATCAGTTCGTCAAGATTGTTGTTGAGGTACCTAAGAATCTCAATCAGAAGCAGAAGGATTTACTTAAGAGCTTTGACAATTCTCTTACAAATAAGCCTAAGAATAATATCGATGACGGCACAACCGTCGGCGAGGAAAAGAGAAGCTTTTTTGACCGCTTCAAATAATAATCAAGTCAGTGTTCATTGCGGACACTGACTTTTTTCATATTATTACGCCTTGGTGAATAAATTTATCAAAAAGAGGTGTCCGCTATGATGAATATAATTCTACCCGCAATGTTTGTTCTTTCCTTTATTTGTGCCGTACTTACGGGCAGAATGTCAGAGCTGTCCTATGCAGTTGCTTCGGGCGGTACCGCGGCGGTTGAACTGCTCCTCAATCTGATAGCGGCTATGTGCTTTTGGGGCGGAATTATGGAGGTGGCGGAGCATTCAGGTCTTACTGCGGTGCTTTCAAAAATTGTATCACCCTTGTTGAAACTTATTTTTCCCCGCCTTCGTAAGGAAAAATATACTCTTGAAGCCATATCGATGAATGTTACCGCTAATATGCTCGGACTCGGCAATGCGGCAACACCTCTCGGGCTTGAAGCGATGAAAAGACTTCAGGATATCAACGCCGATACAGACAGAGCAAGTGACGAAATGGTGCTTTTTGTGGTTATGAATACGGCGGCGATGAGAATAATACCTACAACCGTTGCGACACTCAGAGCGCAGTACGGCTCAGCGGAGCCTATGTCAGTAATGCTTCCTACCTTGCTTACAACCGCATCCTCTCTATGCGTTGGTATTACTGTCGCCGGGCTCGGTTGCTTTCTTAAGAGAAGGGCAGGGGATAAGCTATGATAAATCATATTGCCCAATGGGTGCTTCCCTTTGCGGTTACAATAGTCTTTTCAGCGGGTTCCGTAAAAGGCTTAAAGGTGTTTGAGCTTTTCAGACGTGGCGCCGAAAAGGGACTTGCTACCGTCTACAGTATATTTCCCACAGTAGTCGCTCTTGTTGTTGCAGTGACGATGCTTCGTGAAAGCGGTGCGATCGGGCTTATAGCTGATGTCTTTTCACCCGTCGCATCCTTTCTCGGCATACCCTCAGAGATAATCCCTATAGGTTTGCTGACTACCGTTTCGGGTGGCGGCTCTCTGTCACTTTTCCGTGATGTACTGAAAAATGACGGCCCCGACTCCTTTATAGGTCAGGTTTCCTCTGTGCTTATGGGCGCAACCGATACTACCTTTTATGCGGTGAGTATATACTTCGGAGCAGTTGGTATAAAAAAGACAAGACACACGCTTTTAGCGGGCCTTGCGGCTGATTTTACGAGCCTCGTACTGTCGTCGTTTTTCGTAAAGCTTTTCCTGTAAAGAAACAAACTTGCAAAATTGCGATACATATGATATAATATATCGGATTATGAAAATTCGGCTTAACAGAAACAAAACGGAAAAATAAAAAAATAAAGGAGTCCTGTATGCTTAAAAGAACACTTTGTTTAATACTTTCTGCGATTACAATTTTATCTGTCTCTGTATGCTCTGTTGCAACAGCTGCTGAGCCTGAGGAGACAACGGCAGAGTACGTGAGCGAGACAGACGACGGTATTATACCTTACGTTACTTCACCCTCTGACGGTCAGAAGCCTATCGGCCCTGAGGAGCCCGTTGATGAAACAATGGCACTTCTTGCTTCTCTTGTTAAGAAGTTTCCCGCGGGTAAATACTGGAATCATATGGGTTCGAAAACAAACAGCCCCGATACGTACACCAATACACCTTGTGCCTCTCACAAAGGCTGCAGCTGGGCTGAGGGTGCCTGCTCCTGTAACAGCTTTGACAGATCAATACAGTGTATGGGTTATGCTCATAAGATTGCTTATGATATTACGGGTGCATCTCCCCGAGACCAATTTAAAAAGTACTACACACTCAATGTTAACAACCTCAGAGTTGGTGACGTTATCCGCTTCAGAAATAACGGTCACTCTATATGCGTTACCGGTGTAAGTGGTACAAAGATATCCTTTACCGACTGCAACTGGGACTATAAGTGCGGTATCCGTTGGGGCGTTATGGATATTTCCTACATCAAGAGCAGAGGCTTTACTTATGTGCTTCACCTTGAGGGTAATGACAGAAAAAATACAGACCTTTACTTCTTTGAGCACCTCGGCGATTACGAGGAGAAAATCCCGGAAAATGCCGAAGTGTGGGTTATGTCAGACAGTAACCTTAACGTAAGAGATAAAGCGTCTACAAGCGGCAAGAAGGTTGGCACAATACCTGCAGGCTCAACCTTTTATGTAACAGAAAAAGTCCACACCGATGATTATCTCTGGGGCTATGTCTATTGTAACGGTATCAAGGGCTGGGCGGCTCTCAACTATTCCGAATATGAAAGCGGCATATGGCAGACACCCGACATAACAAATGCCGAAAATGAGTATGTAGGTTATAAGCTTTCCTTCAGCTGGAATGCGGTAGACGGTGCGAGCTACTATCTTTTCAGATTATATGATGAGAGTAAAAAAGTAATAAAGCAGTTCAATGTTTACGGTGCGACCGAAACTGAGCTTAAGGTTGACGGTGAAGGCAAGTACTATGCAAAGGTTTACTCAAGAAGCAAGCACAACTCCTCTTGGGTACTCGGCGGAAAGCTTATCACCTTCAATGTGAAAGCTCCCGAGCCGGTTAAAATAACCGGAATAAGTCTTCCTGCTACCTTTGGTATGGCTTACGGCGAAAGCAAGGTGCTTGAAGCGGCAGTTGAACCCGCCGATAACACCGAGGAGCTTAAATGGGAATCCTCTGCACCTGAAATCGTGTCGGTCGAAGACGGTACTCTTAAAGCACTCAGCTGCGGAAAGGCTACTGTTTACTGTAAAAATCCGGACGGCACTGTAAGTGCTTCATGTACAGTGACAGTAACTCCCGAAAACGTTACAAACATAGCTGTTGTTGCGGAAGAAACCAAAACAGACTGCATTACCTTCACATGGAATGCTATCAGCTATGCGGACAGCTATGATATTCACAGATACAATGCAGAGACAAAGAAATACGTGAAAATCGGTACTTCCAAAATTGCGAAGTACACTGATAAAACCGCCGAAGAGGGACATAGCTATTACTATCTTGTAAGAGCATGCGATAAAACCGAAAGCGGCACCTTCAGAGGCGCTAACACAAAGGTAAAGCTTGCATCAAGACCTCCGAAGGTTACAGGCTTAACTCAGAATTATTCCTCAACGGGTAAAATCAGACTCGTATGGGACGAAGCTCAGAATGCTACCGTATATGTTGTTTACAAATACGATTCAGCAAATAAAAAGTACATCAAGGTATCTCTTCCCAAGGAAACAACAGTTACACTTACTGTTGCTCCGGGTGAAGGTGCTTATTACAGAGTTTATGCCGCAACAAAGGCAAACGGCAAATATCTCTATTCCGCCGCATCGGATAAGGTATATACATTGGCGGGTCCCGAAAAGGCAGTGGTTACTGCTTCAAGTACCAATAAGGGTACTGCAACCGTCAGCTGGGACGCTTGTACCAATGTGTACAGATACTATGTTTTCCGTTATACAGGCTCTGCGTGGGAGCGTATAGCAATTCTCAGGAGCGATGTTACCGAGTACACCGATACAGAGCTTAAGAGCGGAGAAAATTATACCTACAGAGTAAGAGCTGTTTCCAAAAAGGCCGGAAAGGCAAGCTACGGTGCTTATTCAGAAAATGTTACGGTTAAAGTAAAATAAAAGGAGGTGCGTGTCTGTGCAGGAAAACACTTCACTTAAGGTGCTTAGGGAAAAAGCTATGAAGCTTCCTCTTACACCGGGTGTGTATATAATGAAAAACAAAAGCGGAAAGATTATATACATCGGCAAGGCGAAGAAGCTTAAAAACAGAGTCAGTCAGTACTTCGGCTCACAGAACAGACATAGCACCAAGGTAAGAAAAATGGTCGAGAATGTAGCCGATTTTGACTACATTCTCACTGATACAGAGTTTGAGGCTCTTGTGCTTGAGTGCAGTCTCATCAAGCAGAATATGCCCAAGTATAATATTCTGCTCAAGGATGACAAGGGCTATAGCTATATAAAAATCACAAAGGGGGAATGGGGGACCATTGCCCCTTGTTTCCGAAAGGACGACGAAAGTGCCGACTATCTCGGCCCTTATACGGGTAATTATTCTGTTACAAATGCAGTTGATCAGGCTTGTGAGATATTCCGTCTGCCTACCTGCTCCAAGCAGTTTCCCCGTGATATAAACCGTCTTGCAAGACCTTGTCTCAACTATTTTATCTCACGCTGCAGCGGAGTCTGTGCGGGTAAGATAACCAAAGAGGAATATAAGGAAAACCTTGACGGTGCTGTTGAGTTTCTCAAGGGTGGCAGTGCAAAGCTTCTCAGGGAGCTCAGAGCCGAAATGGAAGCGGCAGCGGAAAATCTTGAGTTTGAAAAGGCGGCAAAGCTCCGTGACAAAATCAGGGCGATAGAGAGAATTGCCTCAAGGCAGAAGGTTGTTGTGAAGGATAGCGTCGAGGAGGATGTTTTCGCCGTTGTTGAAAGCGGAGAAAAGGCTTGTCTTGCCGTACTCAGCTTCAGAGACGGATTGCTTGTGGGCAGTGAGCATTTCATTCTCAATGCCTGCGAGGATATGCGCCGTGAAGCGATAACCAGCTTCTATTCAATGGGGCGGTATATCCCTTCTCTTATAGTTGTTGACGAGGAAATCTCCGATGCTGAGCTTATAGGCGAGTACCTCAGTGAAAAGAAGGGTAAAAAGGTGACTGTCACTGTACCCAAGAGGGGAGAAAAGGCGAAGGTACTGGAAATGTGCCTTAGCAATGCGGCGCAGAAGCTCGGTGAGCATCTCGGTAAAAGCGGTAAGGAAACCGCAGTACTTGATGAATTAAGAAAGCTTCTCGGTCTTTCGAAAACCCCGGAGTATATCGAATCCTACGATATTTCCCATACTGCCGGTAGTGACAATGTTGCGGGTATGATTGTGTTTAAAAATGGCAGACCCTATAAAAAGGCATATCGCCGTTTTGCGGTGAAATCCTTTGACGGTCAGGATGATTACGGTTCAATGCGTGAGGTTATCAGCAGACGATTCAACCGTTATATGGAAGAAAAAGAAAGCGGAGAGGGCTTCGGCGTACTCCCTGATCTTATTCTTCTTGATGGCGGTGAGGGACAGGTAAATGCGGTGAAGCCTATAATTGAGGCCTTCGGTCTTGATGTACCCGTATTCGGTATGGTCAAGGATTCCTCCCACCGTACAAGAGCAATCACAGCAGACGGAAGTGAAATTGCAATAAGCTCAATCCGTCAGGTGTTTACGCTTATATCCTCAATTCAGGAGGAAGTACACCGCTTTGCTATAACCTACCATAAGCAGAAGCACACAAAGAGTACTCTTGCTTCGCGACTTACGGAAATAGAGGGTATAGGCAAGAAAAAGGCGGAGCTTCTTATAATGCATTTCAGAACAGTGTCAGCACTGTCCTCGGCAAGCCGTGAGGAGCTTTCCGCAATAAATGGTATCAGTAAAAACGATGCGGAAAGAATATACAACTATTATCACAGTGAAAGAATGTGAACGAATTCAGAGGGATTTAACTGCGGTTATGTGACAAAATAAAACATAATTTTACTTAAATACTTGAATTTCGATAAATTATATGGTATCATATTCACAAAAGGAGGTATATATATGGTGAAGAAAATGCTCAAAGAAGTCAGAAAATCACATCGCCTCACTCAGGAGGAAGTTTCAAAAATTCTTGGTATAGACAGAACAACCTATACTTTCTACGAAACAGGAAAGACAAGTCCGTCGGTTGCAACTCTCATTACTCTTGCAAAAATGTATAATTGCAGTCTCGGTTATCTTGCAGGCGTAGAAGAAAACAACCCCAGATTCAAGAGGGTTGAAACAGAGCTTTCCGTTAAGTCTACCGACCCCACCGCTCATCTTTCAAGAGAAGAGCAGCTTGCGGTTATGTACTTCAGATGTATTCCCGACGATAAGCTCGACGAAGCAATTGATGTGCTCAGAAGCTTAGGTAAATAATATTGTGCCGTATTTCCGCAGGGGAGTACGGCACTATTTTTATCTTCATAAAGTATATTTCTGAAAGCTATTGACAAATGCATCCTGAAAATTATATACTTAAGGTACCAAAATATAGGAGGTAAAATAATATGAAAAAAATAATTGCACTCTTACTCGCACTCATTATGGCTTTCTCAATGGGTACAGTTGCATTTGCTGAAGGCGAAGATGCAGGTGATCCTCCCGTTGCAGAGGATACAACAAATGATGGCGAAGAAGCAGAAGGCTCAGACGAAGAGTCCATTTTAGGCGAATACGATTGGATTCTCGATCTTCCCTTCGGTACTGTAAAGCCCGCTTTCAAGATTGCAAAGATCGTTCTTAAGCTTGCTAAGGTTTATGTTAAGCTTGGTTTCGTTTTCGGCTTTGTTGATAAGGAAGCTTTTATGCAGCAGATCGCTGACTTTATCGGCGGCTTAATCGACAGTGAAGAAATTCCCGGCTTAGAGGAAACTCTCAACCCCGACGGTGATACTGCAATTTTTATGCTTGCATAAGTAAATAACATTTTTTATTCCGTACGGCCCATACCGTACGGAATATTTTTTACACTGTAAAAATTTTTGTCAATATTGTTGACTTTTTTTACCTTATTCATTATAATGTAACTGTCAATATAGGCGTATTATATTATTACGTCAATTTATAGGAGGATTATTATGAAAAAATCTCTTTCAGTTTTATTAGCACTTGTTATGCTTTTCGGTTGCTTCTCAATGGTTGCTTCAGCAAAATATTATGAGGGCGAAATGGTTGCCGTTGGTTATGATGTTGACGGTTCTGAAATTCATCAGTACAGAGTAACAAGCGAATGCACATGTGAAAATGCTGCTCACTTCAACGGAGAGGATTGTCACTGCTGTGTAAAGTGCCCCAACCTTGATATTTCATATCTTACAAGATGTGCAACAGAAAACAACTTAGACGGCGAAACAGGCTTTGACGGCACAGTTTGCTGTGAAGACTGTAAGGGTATCTGGCCCTGCAACTGCAAGTGTGAATGCTGCGGCGAGAAGGATCAGAATCTCGACGATAACAAAAACAACTTCGGTGATTTCATTACAGATGATGATAAGGATCAGTTTGTAAACGGCTTCCAGGCTATCCTTAAGAGAATCAGCGATGCATTCGATGCATTCTTCGATGCAATCTTCGCATTCTTAAGAATTGACGAAGTTCTCGGCAAAACTGAATAATCAAAACACATAATATGCACCTCTGAGAAATCAGAGGTGTTATTTTTGTAATCTGAAATTGTAAATTATGAAAAATTTTTGAATATTCCATTGACATTCAGTGTACATTGATATATAATATAGCCATATTGAGGGATTTTCCTTGATAAATTTAGAATATGGAGGATACAACAATGAGAGAATTTTTCGAAAAGTTCGAAGCTATTATCACAGCATATGTTGAATACCTTAAGGCTGTATTCGCATACTGGGAAGCAAAATAATTGATTTTACTTATTTAAAATTTTTAAGAAGGAGGATATTACAATGAATTTCGACGCACTTAAGGATATGTACGCAATGCTTTGGGACTTCATCTACACTGTTCTTGCTATTTTCGGCATCACAAAGGATGAAGATGGCAACCTTGTAAAATAAGATTCTTAAATGAATTAAACAATTGTTTAAAAAACAAAGCCCGCTTTAAGCGGGTTTTGTTTTTTCTATGAATAAATTACATTGTTAATATCTGTCCTGTTTTTTAAAAAAATATTGACAATATTCAAAAATGAATTATAATGTAAAATTGTGCCAATGGTACAAATAGTTTTGGAGGTAACATAAAATGGATGAAATTTTTGCAAAGCTCAACGAAGTTTTAGACTGGATCAAAGCATTTATCGAAAAGATTTTCGGTATCGTAAACGACAGCACAGAAGCATAAGTTGTGGTGTTTATATTATATAAGAAACGGAGGTAACGGAAATGGACGAATTTTTCTCAAAGGTTAACGGTGCAGTTGACTGGCTTTACGAATTTTTCGCAAAGGTTGTCACTCTTATTGAGGGCTTAGTTGCACTCGGCAACAAGGAATAATTAAAAAAGGCTGTAAAAACTTGGTTTTTACAGCTTCTTTTTTTATTCGTATTTGCACACATCAATCCAACCGAGTGAGCCGGAATATTTTTCAAGCTCCGTCATAGAAAGCTCAATGGCACTGTTACTGCTTCCGCAAGCGGGGAACACAGTGTCAAATCTTTTCAGTGACTCGTCAAGATAAACCTTTACGCCCTCGTTTACGGCAAATGGGCACACACCGCCAACAGAGTGACCTATCATTTCGTCAACCTGCTCGTAGGTGAGCATCTTAGCCTTCTGATGAAAGAACTCCTTGAATTTCTTGTTGTCGATACGTGCATCACCTGCAACAACGATAAGAATTGCCCCCTCATTTACAAGAAAGGAGAGAGTTTTTGCTATTCTCTGTCCCTCAACGCCCACTGCCTTTGCGGCAAGCTCAACGGTAGCACTTGAAACCTCAAATTCGAGAATTCTGTCTTCTATACCGTACTTGCTGAAATATTCTCTTACCTTTTCTATAGCCATTTTAATCACATCCAAAGCTTTTTTTACATTATATCTCTGCAGATAAATAAAGTCAATCCCGCCTTATATTGACAACGGATAAAATTAAGCCTATACTTGAGATGTAAACGTGCCGTCCCATTCAGGGGAAGGTGGCGTCGCAGACGCCGGAAGGGGCGAACACACACTCTCAGAAGGAGACTCTTATATGAAAACTCTTAACGAAAAATCAAAGGAAAACATAATAATTGTAGCTCATAGAGGTGCAGCAGGAGGTAATATACCCTGCAACACAATGGCAGCGTACGAAATTGCCCTGAAGCAAGGTGCTGATATGCTTGAGGTTGACCTTAACTGCAGCAGAGACGGAAAGCTTTTCCTTTTTCATCCGATGATGGAATTTTCTCATATGAATGCTCCCGTACTTCTCAATACGCTTTCCTATAAAGCTGTCAGCAAAATGCACTATGTCAATTTTGACCGTACCAAAACACAGTTTACAGTACCTGCATTTGACGATTTTCTCGAGCAGTTCAAGGGCAGATGCTATATAAACATCGATAAATTCTGGTCAAACCCGCAGAAGATATACGAGGCTATAAAGCGTCACGGCATGGTTGATCAGTGTCTTGTGAAAAGCGCACCCTCGGATAAGGTTTTTGATATGCTCGAAAATCTTGCGCCGGAGCTTCCCTTTATGCCTATAGTACGTAATAATCACGATTGCCACGAGCAGCTTCTTAAGAGAAATATCAACTATGTGGGTGTTGAGACTCTTTTCAAAAAGGATGACGAATATCTTGCATCCGATGAGTTTATAGATAAGATGCACCGTGACGGCGTACTCGTGTGGGCAAACTCCATCATTTACGATTACCGTCAGCAGCTTGCGGGCGGTCACAGTGACGATACTGCTCTTACAGAGAGTGAGGATAAGGGCTGGGGCTGGCTTGCAGATAAGGGCTTCGACTTTATCCAGACCGATTGGACGATGATGCTTGTTGACTATCTTAAAAAGAGCGGAAAATATTATAAATAAGGTGATAATATGGATAAAAACAGACTTATAATTTTTGATTGCTTCGGAGTTATCTTTGAGGAAATTGCTCCCGTATTTTTCAGAAATCATTTTGAAGAGGAGACTGCTGCAAGACTTAAAGATAAATATTTCGTACCCGCTGACCGCGGAGATATAACAAGAGAAGAGCTTTTTGACCTTATGTCGGCAGAGCTCGGTATGGAAAAGGAGGATATCCTCAGTGAGTGGGGAGAGCTTACCCGCCTTCGTCCCTATATGGTGCCCGTTATAGAAAAGCTCGGAGAAACCGCGGATATAGCTCTTCTTTCAAATGCTCCCACAGGCTTTGTTGAGAAGATTTTTGAGGAAAACAATCTCACCCGTCTTTTTGACAAAATTTTCGTCTCCTCAGCCCTTAAAATGGCAAAGCCCGATGCGGAAATTTACCTTCACTGTGTAAACTCCTTCGGCAAAAAGTACGATGAAATCTTTATGATAGACGATAACCTTAAAAATCTCGAGGTGCTTCCCGAAATCGGCATCACTCCCGTACTTTTCACCGATGTTGACTCAATGCTTGCAGCCTTGGGAGAAAAATAACCGAATAGTACAAAAAATACTACCGTCCGGACAGAAATCTACCTGCTTTTTGCTTTATATGCTATAACATTGTTAACAAAGCTTACGGAATTCTTACAATTGTAATATTTTGATTGACAATTCCATAGGCTTGTGATATTTTTAACTTAAGGGGAATACCCCCTCAGTACAAAAGGAGGAAAATATTATGAAAAAAATTATGGCAGTTATTCTTACAGTGATTATGCTTATGTCACTTTGCGGTATGCAGTCATCTGCATTCACAATCAAGCTTCCCACGGTAACCGGTGTAAAGTTTGTTGAAGCTTCGCCGGTTTCGATGAAGGATTTTGAAAATTCCGAAAAGCTTGTTGAGGAATACCTTGACTATATTGAGGACGAACTGGGTATTGATATTTCCGACTTCGAAATGTTCGGTGATTTGTTAGGAGAGTTATACGATTTCTATGTAGAGGACGGCATTGTCGAGCTTACACTTTCTGACGGCTCTGTTGTTGAGGTTGATCTTGAAGAGGGCTGTTACGAAATTGACAGATATACTGATATCAATGTTACAGCTTATGTGAAATACGATGATTATATCGCTCTTAAAGAAAGTAAGGCAGAAACTGTTGATGTAACCTTTGAATGCAGTGTTTACAGCTATATTTCAAGTATTTCCAAGGATTCAACCTTCACTCTTGAAGCGGATATTGTTGACTGCTTTGTCAAGGAGTTCAAGCCCGTATCAACTATTAACTACAAGCTTTATGAGGATTCCGATATTATTGATCTTGAGGGCAAAAAGTTCAGTGTGACCTACGCTGATGGCACAAAGAAGACTCTTACTGCAAAGTTCGATCCTGAAGAAGGTGAATATCTTCTCGGTGACGAGCATATCTATACTCTCTTTTCAGATAATAAGGTTTGGTTCGGTTACATGGATGAAATCTATGAGCACAGCGTAACCTTCGAAAAGGAAAATCCCTATGAGAGCATTGAAATCACTGATTATGTATTCAGTGAAACTGACGGTCTTACATCAATAAGCTATGTAATCACAGACAACAAGGGCAAGGAAAAGTCCTTCACTGTTGATACAAGCGCAGCTCTTGCTGATGAGGAGCTTAATTTTATGTGGCAGCCAATTGCTGTTTTCGATTCCTATTATATTTCAATTGACGGTGAGGATGCATATGATGCCGATGGTGATAAAGTAGTAGGATGTTCGATTTATCTTGAAATGGGTGACCTTGAAAGTGAACCCGTGGTGCTTGATTACATCGAAGAAGATTCACGTACTCTTCTTGAAAAAATCGAAGATGTTATTGCTGCAATTCTTGGCGTATTCTTCTTACTTTTCTTCCCTGACGAGGTAATGTAATATCAACACAATACACCCGTGAATGCGGGTGTATTTTTTTATGCTTTAATTTATAAAATACAGTTGTATTTTTTTCTGTTTTAATGTAAAATTATATGGAATGTATTTGTAAAAATAAAGAGGTAAAAGATGGCTAGTAAAGAATTTTTTGATTTAAGAAAGCAAATCATCGAAAAAGATTTTAAAAATATGAACGATAAGCAGAAGCAGGCAATCTTTCAGGTGAAGGGTCCTGTGCTTATCCTTGCGGGTGCGGGAAGCGGCAAGACCACCGTACTCGTTAACCGTATCGCAAACCTTGTAAAGTACGGTAATGCCTACGAAAGCAAGAGGGTTGATTTTGAGCCAACCGAAAGAGATATAGCCAATATGAAGGCTTATCTTGCAGGTGATGAAGATAAATTCTTCGACATTGAGGATTTACTCGTTGACGAGCCCGCAAGACCCTGGCAGATTCTTGCAATTACCTTCACAAACAAGGCGGCAAACGAGCTTAAGGAAAGACTTGAGAAAATGCTCGGCGAAAAGGATGCCTCCGATATATGGGCATCAACCTTCCACTCAAGCTGTGTTAAGATTCTCCGCCGTGACGGTGAGATTTTAGGCTACAGCAAGAGCTTCACCATTTACGATTCCGACGACTCAAAGCGTCTTGTAAAGGAATGTCAGCGTCAGCTCGGTATCAGCGAGGGCAACCTTTCCTATAAGGCTATAATCAACGAGATAAGCAATGCCAAGGACTCAATGATTTCTCCCGACCGTTATGCCGAGGATGCGGCAAAGGGCAAGGATGCAAGAAAGGCACAGATTGCCAAGGTCTATGAGATGTATCAGAAGGAGCTCAAAAACAGTGATGCAATGGACTTTGACGATATCATCTTCAACACCGTAAAGCTTCTCGAGCAGAATCAGGATATCAGAGAGTACTATCAGCGCAAGTTCAAATATATTATGGTCGACGAGTATCAGGATACCAACCACGCCCAGTATAAGCTTACGGAGCTTCTTGCGGCGGGTCACAGAAACATCTGTGTTGTTGGTGATGACGACCAGAGTATTTACCGCTTCAGAGGTGCTACAATTGAGAATATTCTCTCCTTCGAGCACCGCTATGCAGAGTCAAGCATCATCCGTCTCGAGCAGAATTACCGCTCAACACAGACAATCCTCGACGTTGCAAACGAGGTTATCTCAAACAATAAAAAGCGTAAGGGCAAAAACCTCTGGACTGCCAACGGCGGCGGAGATAAGGTGGTTATCAACAATGCCTACGATGAGGGCGACGAGGCACGCTTTGTTGCCGATACCATCGAAGAAAATGTCAGCTCGGGCAAATACAGCTTCAGTGATCATGCCGTACTCTACCGTATGAATGCACAGTCCAACTCCATTGAAAGAACACTCGTCAAGGCGGGTATTCCTTACCGTATTATCGGCGGTAACCGCTTCTATGACAGACTCGAAATCAAGGATGCTATTTCCTATCTTACCGTACTCAACAATCCCGGTGACAACATCCGTCTCAGACGTATTGTAAACGTACCCAAGAGGGGAATAGGTGACACCACAATCAATAAAGCGGCAGAGATTGCAACAGGCCTCGGAATAACACTTTTTGATGTGTTCAGCCACGCTGACGAGTACGAATCACTCAAGAGAAGTGCTAAAAAGCTTCAGGAATTCTGTGAGCTTATCGAGTCTCTCCGTCAGTACGTTGACAAGATTTCACTCGAAGACCTCTTCAAAAAGGTACTCGAAAAGACCGAGTATATCCCTCATCTTCGTCTTGACAAGGAAAAGGGCGCTGAAAGAGAAGAGAATATCAACGAGCTTATCTCCAACCTTATGACCTACGAGAAGGAAAACGAGGAAGCAACCCTTTCAGGCTTCCTTGAGGAAGTTGCTCTTATGACCGATATCGATAATTACAACGCACAGACCGATGCTGTCGTACTTATGACAATCCACTCGGCAAAGGGACTTGAATTTCCCGTTGTATTTATCCCCGGCATGGAGGAGGGTATCTTCCCCGGAGTGCAGAGTATGTACTCCACCGAGGATATCGAGGAAGAGCGCAGACTTGCTTACGTAGGTATCACAAGGGCGAAGAAGAAACTCTATCTTTCCCACGCACAGATGCGAATGCTCTTCGGTACTACTTCAAGAAATATTCCTTCAAGATTCATCGTTGAAATACCCGATGCTCTTACCGAAAAGACAGGCAGAACACAAAGCTCAAGAATGTCCTTCGAGCAGCTTGTAAGAGGAGATTACGAGAGAGACGATTCCCGTCAGGTATATTCGGGCAACGGCTATCTTTCAAAGCAGAGAGCGGCTGTCAAGAGTGCCGCAGAAGCTCCGAAGGTATCCTTCAGCGCAGGCGACAGTGTAAGACACAAGGTCTTCGGCAAGGGTGTAATCGTGTCCTCCAAGCCTATGGGCAACGACTCTATGCTTGAAATCGCCTTTGATACTGCAGGTACAAAGAAGCTTATGGCAAA
>JAFZFT010000111.1 GCA_017555765.1 Clostridia bacterium
CCGCACCTGCCATTTCGTACTGCTGTCTTGCAGAGGAAAGAGAATTCATATAGTAATATCTGTCGCTGTTATCTTCAGCAGTGTTTTTGCCGTACCATTCATAGTAAGGCACTGCACCGTATTCAACGGCACGAAGGAATGCCTCGGTGCTGTCATCTGCAAGGTTGATTGCAGAAAGTGAGTAGTCGCATATGCCGTGAAGCACTATCTGTACAAAGGGTATCTGTCTGCAGTAATCGGTATCGGTGTAAAAGCTTCTGTCCGGAAGCTCAAAAATCATATCTGCATATTTTATCGCATAAAGATTGCCCTTGTTTACTGCAATATCCTTAGTAGCGGAAATGCCGCTTATCTGTGCTGAAAGCTCCCTTGCTCCGTCGGTGGGAAGAAGAACCCCGCCCTTGGAATAATCCGTTGGCAGAAGCTTACCCGCATCGTTTATGCAAAGTCCGCTGAAAAAGCTTTCACGGTGTGTATAGAGCATATCGCTTACTCTCTGTGAAGCAAAAGCCACCGAGCATATATGTGCCTTATAGGGTACAAAGCCGACAAGCTCTTTTCCGTACTCATCACCTGTGATATCAAGACTTGCGTCCTCGGGTGAATCTGAGAAAGCAAAAAGATTGGTCTCGGCATAGATGCTTATACCCTGAGCTGAAGCAAGGCTCTCAAGCTCGGAGATATCCTCCTTGTTGCTGAGCTTACTGTTGAGCTCAGTACTGTTCTTCTGCTCTGTACCGCCCTCAAAGAGACCTCTGTATCTGAGATTGATTCTGTTTATACCTCTTGAGTTAAGTGCGGTGAGTACGTCATAGCACTGTGCAAGATCTGTATAGCTTTCGGAATCAGCAACACCGATAAGTCCGAGATTGAAGGGATATGCACCCTCGAGGCTCTTATTACCCGTAGAAAGGGATCCGTTTCTTATCATAAGCTCTCTTGCGGCAGTTGCCATTGCGGTATAGTCTGCATTTTCCTTTGAAATGAAGCGGTAGGAAAGACGGATATTGCCCTCGTAGCTGACATTTGAAACATAGTAGCCCTTATCGGTCTTCTCCGAAGGGGTAAGAGTGAATTCGGCATAAACTCTGTTACTGCCCTCTTCCTCTGTAGCCTTGTAAGCCTTTATCTTTGCAAGAGCGTCACCCTCGTCAATCACTGCAACAAATGCACCCTCGCCTGATTTCATACCGAAAACAGGCATAATTGCCGAAGCACCATCACTGTCGCCGTAAACACCGACCTCGTAGCCCTTTACACCTTCAGAAGCAATACCCGCATCGATAATCGCACCGCTTCCGTCGGGGATAAGAAGGAAATCGCCCTCGCTGATGCCTCCGTATGCGCCGAGCCACGGCAGTACTGAAAGAGTACTGAGTACGACGCCCTTATCTGTCTTACCCATATCGATTGCCGAGCAGTCCACTGTCACGCTGACAGTACCGTCTGCACCCTTGTAGGTCACAGGTACAGTGATATCTATAGCAGTACCGTCGGAAAGCTTCTTGTCAAAACGGTAGCTCACCTTTACACTGTCATCGCCCATCTCGTAGCTGATGCCGTCCTTTGCTCGGCTGTCACTCTGTGAGTTAAGGGTATATTCGTTGCCGTCAATAAGAAGAGTAAGGCTTATCACCGCCGCATTCTCGTTCTGATAGCTTTCGGGAAGGCTTCTCCAGAGCTTATTCGAGCCTGAATCGTAAACCGAGGGAGAGAGACTTTCCTCACTGAAGCAGAGGGCGGTCATATCTGACTTTGAGACACGGACAAGCTCACCGAAGGCGGTTGTGTCGCAGAAAACCGAGGTATCGGTCACTTCAGCTGAAGCATCTGTTGCCGCATCCTTCTTTTTCATTAAGTAGGTGTCCGCCGAGGCGACGTCCTTTGAGCAGGCGGTAAAGCAGAGCATTATCGCCGCTGTGAGTACTATACTTATATATTTTTTTAACCTTGTCATTGGTTTTCTCCTTTATTTTTCCTTAGCGGGGTACATTATATCACATTATTTTGAAAATTTCTACTGTAAATTTAGTATCACCAACACATTTGACTAAGGCAAATATATCGTACGCGAAAAGCGTATATCGTGACAGAGACATATCGCACCCGCATAGTAGGTATATCTCTTGCTTGCACAGGGCAGGAGTGACTATAAGGTTGTGCTTTTTCATCTTTATGTTTCAATGATATATCAGCCGTGGTAACGCTCAAGCCGCTCGGGCTCGAACCTCTCCGTCACCCTTACGGGCGACACCTTTTCCTCCGGAAACTGGCACCCTTTTGTCTGCTCCGCAGACATTTCCCCTAACAGGGGAATTACCTTTCAGGAGAGGCAAGAGGGTAATCTTCCTTGGTGGGTAGTATCCGTCCTATTCCTCCCGAGTGAGACGCGATTGCGGTGTAATAGCACCGAAGGTGCCACATCGCAGAGGCTCCCTTGAAAGGGGGCTGTCAAAATCAAGGATTTTGACTGAGGGGTTCGTGAATTGCGAATTGAAAAAAACGCCCTCAGGCAGTTTTTCAGCTCATACTTTTACGCATTATCCCGAGTATGGCCTTCTCCCGCCGTGAAACCTGCACCTGACTCATACCAAGCTCCTTTGCGGTGTTGACCTGAGTCATGCCTTTGAAATAACGAAGCTCAATTAACTGTCTGTCCCTTTCTGCGAGGGATTCAACAACAGTACGCAGTGCCATTTTCTCTGTTATCTCCTCTTCGGGTGCATCGGTGGGTATATCCAGCTGATTTTCCTTTCCCTCATCGTCGCAGGCGGTAAGAGACACTGTAGGAAGTGAGACGGTTATAAGCTCCGAGGCAGTGGCAATATCTACTCCCAGCCTTTCGGCTAGCTCGCTGACCGTCGGCTCTCTTGAAAGCTCGAGTGCCATCTCCTCACGGATTTTCATAGCCTGACGTGACCTTTCCTTAAGGCTTCTGCCAACCTTAACCGCTCCTCCGTCACGGAATATCCGCCGTATTTCACCGAGTATCACAGGTACGGCATAGGTAGAAAAGGCAAAGCCTCTGCTTTTGTCGAAGTTGTCCGCCGCCTTTATGAGTCCTACACAGCCCGCCTGAAACAAATCCTCATACTCAACACCTCTGCCTCTGAATTTATTGGCACAGGAATGTACGAGACCATAATTTTCGCCTATGAGAGCCTCTCTGTCATCGTTCTTTCCTCTCACGGCACCGACCTCCCGTCAACTGTTTTTGCCCCATATCCGCTTTTTGAGTGTTACCGTCGTACCCCTGCCGAGCTGTGAGGTAACACGTACCGAATCCATGAAGCTTTCCATAACGGCAAAGCCGAGACCTGCTCTCTCCGAGCCTGCAGTGGTGAAAAGAGGCTCCATCGCCTTGGGTATATCCTCTATACCAACACCCTTGTCACGGATTCTTATCCTGACAATATTATTGTCCGAAATGCTGACCGTTATGTAAATTTTTCCCGCCTTTTCTCTGTACCCGTGTACGATAGCATTGGTAACCGCTTCACTGACGGCGGTTTTAACATCGTTCAGCTCCTCTATATCAGGATCGAGGCAGGCTATAAAGGCTCCGATGGCAACACGGGAAAAGCCTTCGTTGACGCTTTTTGAATCAACTGTCATTTTAAGCTCGTTTACCGTTTTCATTACACAATCTCCTTCTGCTTTATTTCTCCGAGACGCTCAAGACCCGCAAGACGCATCACACGGTAGGCTCCCGCTGAGAGATTTTCTACCCGTATTTCTCCGCCGAAGCCCTTCATAAGCTTGTAGCGTCCCATAACAAGACCTATACCCGAGCTATCCATAAAGGTCACCTCTCCGAAATCGAGTATCAGCAGCCTGGGACGTCTGCGGCTTATCTCTGCGTCAACTGCTTTTCTTATCATAAAGGCACTGTGATGGTCTATATCCCCCTGAATGCATGCCCTTATGCTTTTTCCCTGTGTCTCTATTTTTACCGGCATAACAATTCCTCCGAAAACTTAAGTTGGAAGTATAATAATCCGTAAAGGTAAAATTATTTGCCGAAGTATGTCAGCAGGATTAGTTATTGACATAGCGGAGGGGAAGGGGGTATACTTGGAGGGAACATCTGCGGTCGCAAGCGACCTTATCCGATTCGCGATTCGCAATGCGCAATTCGCGATTATGGTCGCAACGAACCGTGTATACAACAGTCAGGTTACACCTGCGTAAGTTAGGCTTAATAAAACAGTAAGAGTGCTGATAAAAAAACTAAACATTAAGGTTTGGTTTTATCAATCCGCGCGGGAAGGAATTTACTCAAAATTCTCTCTTGGGCGCGCGGTCCCCTCGCGGGGCGGGTAAAACCTTCCCGTAACCGAACTGTCCCACGCGATTGCGCATTGCGCATTGCGAATTGCGAATTGCGAATTGATAAAAGGAGGTTTCCTCATGACATACAGCGAAGCTATTGATTATATAATGAGCCGAAGAAAATTTCAGAAAAGCTCGGGTCACGAAAGGATTGAAAGACTGCTTTCCCTTCTCGGCGACCCTCATAAAAGGCTGAAGTTTGTCCATATAGTGGATACAAACGGAAAGGGCTCGGTTTCTACTGCACTTTCCTGTATAACGGAAAAAAGCGGTCTTAAAACGGGACTTTTCACCTCACC
>JAFZFT010000112.1 GCA_017555765.1 Clostridia bacterium
CCGTTTTTAGCAACAGTTACAAAAAGCATTGCATAGAGCGTAGCGACAATAGCATAAAACTCCTCGATGCTTCTGTAGCTTGCATACAGCGGATTATCATGAGCTGAAGGAAGAATTGTAACCGCCAGAGCCGCAACAAAGAGCAATGCAAAAATAAGCTTGGAGGGCTTTTTCACAAGCTGCTTTGCCTGATTTTTAAGCCTTGTTAAAAAAAGATAATCCAATGCACCCATTATTCTGCACTTCCCTCTGAGGTTACTGTGAAGAAGAGCTCCTCAAGGCTGAATTCTCCGTCGCTCTTTCTGCGGCAGGCTCTTACTTCACCCTTTACCATAATGTACACACTGTCCCAGTAATCCTCGACGCTGTCAATCATATGAGTACTGATAAGCACTGATGCGCCCTCTTTTTTAAGCTCACCGAAAATTTCCTTGAGCTGCTTTATTGCGTGAGGGTCAAGACCTACCATAGGCTCGTCGAAAATGACTACCTGCGGTCTGTGGACAAGGGCACAGCATATTGAAAGCTTCTGCTGCATACCCTTGGAAAGCTCCTTGGCGAGAGTATTCTTTTTATCGGATAATTCGAAGCGTTCAAGAAGTCTGTCTCCGAGTCCGTCGTCGGTCATTTTATAGGCTCTGCGGATGAATTCGAGATGCTCACCTACTGTAAGCAAATCGTAAACTGCAGGCATTTCGGGTACATAGCCGAGAATGCTCTTTGCCTCGATTGATTTATTATCCGCACCGTTGAGCTTTATTTCACCCTCGCATCGGAGAAGTCCGCAGACTGACTTTATAAGTGTGGATTTACCCGCACCGTTAGGGCCTAAAAGCACTGCAATTTCTCCTGAGGGTATTTCTATGCTCACATCGTTGTTTGCAAGTATTTTTCCGTATTTTTTAGTTACATTTTTAACTGAAAGCATAATGCTTACCTTCTTTTCTTTTTCTTTCGTACCATATTATCATATTTTTCGGCTTTTGAACAGTAAAAAGGATATTTTTTCTTCTGACTGTGTTATATAAAAAAACAAAAGATACATAATATGATTTTTTGTCGACACACTGTTGCTTTTGCATCTTCATTGTGTTAAGATGGATTTATCAAAATAAGGAGGTTTGGTTTATGGAAAACAAGCCTGACAGCAGACGAGTGAAAATGACGAAAAAGCTTCTTAAGGCAAGCCTTATCGAGCTTATGAAGAAAACTCCCCTTCACTCAATAACAATAAAGGATATTTGCGACGGTGCTGATGTTAACCGCAGTACCTTTTACAGACATTATGAGACTCAATTTGACCTTTACAACGATATCATAAGCGATATTTCGGGCGATATTGAGGTTATACTCAGCGAATATAACAAGGAAAAGCGTGATATCTGTCTTTTTCTTACAAGTACACTTGAGTATATTGAGAAAAACAGAGACACCTTCCTTGTAATTCTCAGCGACAAGGGCTCTATCGGTCTCGGTGAAGCCTTCAACAGAATCACTATGAAGTTTCTCCCGACAGAAAGCACAACTGAGCTTGGTACTTACATCGCTCAGTTTGTTGCCGCAGGTATGACGAGTGTACTGTGGACATGGCTTAATCAGGAAGAGCGCCGCAGTGCAAAAGAGGTCGCAAAACTTATATACGCTCTTATGAGACACGGTCTCAGAGGTGCTATTGATTTCACATCGGTAAGCAAATAACAGGAGGTACAGTATATGTTTAACTTTTTTGCCTCCCCCGATAGTCGCAACGGCGATTGTTATTACATCGAGGGAAACGACCTTAACCACATCAAAAACGTACTGCGTATGAAGCCCTCGGACAGACTTCTTGTTAGCGACAAGGGTATAAGCTCCCTTTGTGAAATCGAAAGCCTTGACGACAGCTGTGCGGTTGTGCGTATTATCGAGGAGGAATATCAGAATACTGAGCTTCCCGTAGAAATACATCTTTTTCAGGGTCTTCCCAAGGCGGATAAAATGGAGCTCATCATACAGAAATGCACCGAGCTCGGAGTACACAGAATAGTACCCTGCGAAATGCACCGCTGTGTTGTTAAAATTGAGGACAAAAAGAAAAAGAGCAAGGTACAGCGCTGGCAGGCAATAAGCGAAAGTGCCGCAAAACAGAGTAAGAGAAGTATTATTCCCGAAATCGGAGATATTCTCCCCCTCTCTCTTTTAAAGGAAAGGGTGAAGGACTTTGACCTTTTTATCGTACCTTATGAAAATGAAAGAGGCATGGCGGCAACAAAGGAAGCCCTTGACAGAATCAAGTCAGGTATGAAGGTCGGTATTCTCATCGGTCCCGAGGGCGGCTTTGAGGAAAAGGAAGTAGAGGCTATGCTCGGTGCAGGCGCAATCCCCCTTTCACTCGGAAGCAGAATTCTGCGTACCGAAACTGCGGCTATCACTGCCGTGGGTATGTGTATGCTTCACATTGAAATGAACGTAAAGGAGTAAGATATGATTAACTTACCCGAAAAATATAAGGAAAGAATGAAAATACTTCTCGGTGAGGAGTACGGTAAATATGTTGAGGCTCTCGGTGAGAAGCCCGTAAGAGCATTAAGAGTAAACACCGATAAAATATCAACAGAGGAGTTTCTGAAAATCTGTCCCTTCCCCACAGAGAAGATACCCTATGTTGAAAACGGTTTTTATTTCGACTTTGACGGCGTGGGCAATCACCCCTTCCACCACGCGGGAATGTTTTACATTCAGGAGCCGGGTGCTATGGCTCCCGCAGAGTGTATTGATGTTGAGCCTGAATGGAAAATTCTCGATATGTGTGCCGCTCCCGGAGGCAAAAGCACTCAGCTGAAAAACAAGCTCGGCAAGGACGGCCTTCTCGTTTCAAATGAGATTATCCCCTCAAGATGTAAGATACTGACGGGTAATATTGAAAGGCTCGGCTTACAGAACACGGTCACAACCTGTATGGACACGAAAAAGCTAGCAAGAAGCTTTCCTCACACCTTCGACCTTATTATGGTTGACGCCCCCTGCTCCGGTGAAGGAATGTTTCGCAAGGAGGAAATTGCAGTTTCCGAATGGAGCGAGGAAAACGTGAAAATGTGTGCCGTACGCTCGAGGGAAATACTCGAAAATGCAGTTGACTGCCTCAAGGGTGACGGATATATCGTCTACGCAACCTGCACCTTCTCTCTCGAGGAAAACGAAATGCTCATTGATTCATTTCTCAGTGAGCATCCCGAATTTGAGCTTCTTGAGGTTACTGAAAGAGTTATCGGCAGTACCTCGGACGGTGTATTCTTTGATGGCTGCAATACTCCTGAAATAAGCCGCTGCAGAAGATTTTATCCCCACATAAGCAAGGGTGAGGGTCAGTTTATGGCTCTGCTCCACTGCACTTCCGGGTACACTGAAAGCACAAGAAGAAAATCCGATGGCAAAAAGGATAAACCCGACCCCGTTGTTACGGATTTCCTTAAAAGTACGCTTACCGACTATGACAAAGACACTCTTCGCACATATAATTCCCATCCCGTACTTTTCGGCGGTGACCTTGATATCAGAGACGGTCTTGCTTTTTCCTGCGGTGTGACCGTAGGCGAGGTAAAGAAGAATTATATTCAGCCTCACCATCAGTTTTTTATGGCTATGGGTCAGAGCTTCAAAAGAAAAATCGACCTTGCGCCCGACAGTGAGCAGATTGTGAAATATCTGCGAGGTGAGGAATTTGATACCGACTGTGAAAACGGTTGGGCCGTTGTTACCGTTGCAGGCTGTACCCTCGGCGGTGTTAAGGTGGTATCAGGTAAGGCTAAAAATCATTACCCGAAGGGGTTAAGATTAAAAGGAGGATAATGTGATGAATTTCGAACCTTTATTTCAGATTTTTTCAAAAATTGTAACAGTTGTTTTCTCGGCATTCTTTTCGGTAAGCTCTATCGGAAGTCCCCTTTACAAGGCTCCGCCCGAGGCACCTGAGGACTTCACTCCCGTACTCCGCTTTGCGGTCTGCAGTGACGTGCATCTCAGCGGTGAGGAGGGTGACATCAATGAGGCTCGCTTCAGAGAGCTTTTCAGCTTCACCGAGCAGTACAGTAACGCTCACGAAAGCTACAACGGCTTTGATGCGGTTATGGTCTGCGGTGATATGACCGATTGGGGCAGAGAAAAGGAATACATCGCCTTCAGCAAGGTTATCAGCGAGGAATGTCCCGAGGGCACAGAAATGCTCGTTTGCATGGGCAACCACGAATTCATCGAAGAGCGCGAGGGCGAATGCGAGGATGCTTTCGCTAACTTCAAAAAGTATGTTAACGAAGAAACCGATACTCACACAGTAATAAACGGATATCATTTCATCGGTATTTCTTATGCGGATAAAAACGAAAGCTTCGGAGATAAAACCGAATGGCTTGATGCTGAAATCAAAAAGGCAATAGCGGACACAGGCGATAAGCCTATTTTCGTTTATCAGCACCCCCACCCCACTATGACAGTTTATGGCAGTATCAACTGGAGTAATGTAAATATCCGCTCAGTGCTGAGCAAATATCCTCAGATTGTGGATTTCTCGGGTCACTCACATTATAACGCTGCTGACCCCCGCTCAATTTATCAGGGCTCCTTCACCGCTCTCGGCTGCGGCGGTCTTACAGGTCTTATCGGCAACAACAATTACATCGACGGCAATGCGGGTACAACAATAGAATCAGCAAGCTTTTACATTGTAGAGGTTGATGCTGAGGGCAATATAAGAATTCAGCTTTACGATCTTCAGAATAAAATGTTCTTTAGCGAGGTTGACTACTACCTTACAGATGTTGCAAAGAAGTCGGCTCACTATTACACCTGGAATAACCTCAAGGCCTTCGACACCAGACCCGTATTTGCAGAGGGTGAAATCACTTCAGAGATAAACGAAAACGGTGAGACTGTTATCTCCTTCCCCGACGCAAAGGGATATTACGATGCACAAAGCTACACCGTAACAGTCACAAGCGGACTTAAAACAGCTTACAGCGGAACAATTCTTTCCGATTATGTACACGCCGTTGATGACGGCAAGAGCGTAAATCTCGGCGTACTTGAAAAAGGTACATATAAGGTTAAGGTTGTACCTATGAGCCCCTACAGTAAGCTCGGATGTGCTCTTACGGGTGAAATTACAGTAGCATAAAATATGGCGTTGTGTCTTCATTGACACAACGCCTCTTATTTTATAAAACTGCTCCGTTTGTTTGCTTTAAAAACTTATCCTTTTCCTTTTTGTTGTAAAGGCTGACGCTTCTGAAGTAGAGTAAAACTCCCATAAGAATATAAATAACTGTCAGACCAATAAAATCCGCACAGAAGGGTTTTGAGGTGAATGCAAGCACTACTCCGTTTTCAACGCAGGCAGTAACGCAGTAATACTTTTCACCGCCCATACTGAATTCTTCACTTCTGAATCCCAGCAGCCTTTCCTCTTTTCCTATATACCGTGACAGAAATATATCAAGGTTTTTATCAAACTCTCTGAAGGCAATTGTATTTTTGCTCCCTCTGTTATCACTACTGCTCAGTTGCTTGCCATTTTTATCAAGAATAATAACCGAAACGGCGACATACTCCTTTGCAGATACACCGTAGGTTGCAGAATAGTCTCTTGCATTTACTATGTACTCCGCAGCCTCCTGAGCTGTCATTGTGCCCTTATCTACCCATTCCGAAGCCTTTTTACAGCTTTCTCTTGCATCGTTGAGAACTACACCCTCCGCATAATCCTCATAAGACAAATAGGTCTCTGATGCTAAGTATACAACAGGTATTACAGATACAACATACAAAATTACCATAAATATCAGTGTGAAAGCAAAAATTTTCTTTTTCATTTTAAAATCTCCTTTTTATATAGGAGAAGTATAGCATATAAGCTTTAATATTTCAAGCATAAAAATCGGCACCCTTGCGGATGCCGATTACTTTTAAATCTGATTATTTCTTTGCTTTTTCCTTCTTAGCCTTCTTGTTCTTAGCTGCAACTGCAACTATACCTGAAAGTACTGCGAGAGCGAGTACGTTAGGAAGAACCATAAGCTGGTTGAACATATCTGTAAGCTCCCAAACGAGATCGTTTGAAAGGCATGAGCCGAGGAATACGAAGATAACTGCGATTGCTGCGTAAATCTTTTCTGACTTCTTGCCGAAGAGGTATACAACGTTAACCTTACCGAAGAGGTTCCAGCTGATGATTGTTGAGAATGCGAAGAAGAGAAGACATACTGCAACGAACATACCGCCGAGCTTTTCACCGAATACAGTACCGAATGCAAGCTGAGCCATATTTGTCTTTGCTACGCCGTCAGGAGCAACGCCTGATGCAAGGATGCCGCCCTCTGTGTAGAGAGTTGAGATAACAACGAGAGCTGTCATTGTAAGAACGATGAAGGTATCGATGAACACACCTGCCATAGCAAGTACGCCCTGATCGTGGGGCTTGTCAACCTTTGCAAGAGCGTGAGCGTGAGGTGTTGAACCCATACCGGCTTCGTTTGAGAAGAGACCTCTCTTTGCACCCTGTGTGATTGCTGCCTTAATTGTGATACCTACTGCACCACCGAATGCTGCAGCGGGATTGAATGCGCTCTTGAAGATAAGAGCAAATGCTTCGGGAACCTTGCTGAAGTTTACTGCAAGAACGATGATACCGCCGATGAGGTAGAGACCTGCCATAACGGGAACAAGCTTTTCTGTTACAGATGCGATACGGTTTGCACCGCCGATGAAAATGAAGCCTGCGATAAGAGCAACAACGATACCTACAATCCATGAGGGTACGCCGAAAGCAGCTTCAAAGTTTTCACCGATTGAGTTTGACTGTACCATGCTGCCCATAAAGCCGAGAGCAAGGATTGATGCGATTGCGAAGAAGACTGCAAGAGCCTTACCGAATGTGCCCTTGAATGCCTTTGTGATGTAATATACGGGACCGCCGTCTACTGAGCCATCTGCGTTTACTACTCTTGTTTCCTGAGCGAGTACTGCTTCAGCGTAGATTGTAGCCATACCGAAGAATGCAATAATCCACATCCAGAAGATAGCACCGGGACCACCGATAAGAATAGCACCGCAGGCACCAACGATGTTACCTGTACCAACCTGAGCTGCGATTGCAGTTGCGAGAGCCTGGAATGCGCTCATACCGCCTTCCTGCTTACCGCCCTTGAAATTGATGCCGCCGAAGGCTCTCTTCATAGCCTCAGGGAAGCAGCGCACCTGAATGAACTTGGTACGGATTGTGTAGAAAAGACCGATGCCTATAAGAAGTATAAGCAGTACGTAGTCTGAGAGATAACCATTGATTGTTGCGACAATGTCGAGAAGTTTTGCTTCCATTTGAATTTCCTCCAAAAAATAAATAAAAATTACCGCCCTTTACATTATAAAGGCGGTTTCGGAAAAATATGAAAAAACTCTTCAGATAATAATATTCGGTGTTATCATCTGCTTCGTCCTTTTGCCTGAGAGATTCAGCGCATACACGCCTTGCACCTTGGGCACCCGATTTAACGGGATTCTCCGAAGCCTCCTCCGCTTTCAGTTTCTGTTACAATTCTGAAAGTTTCATTGGGCCTAATGCACTAAAGTATAGCACAGTAGTTCTCCATTGTCAATAACAATTTCAGAAAAATTTCATATTTTTCAGACATTTTCCCCCAACCGTCGGAAAAGGCGGATTTTAAGGTCAGGGTGAGTACGCAATCGGCTTTTTTGCGGGGCACATTCTTAAAATAAAAGCAATTTATTATTGTATTGTCCGTTTCAATGTATTATAATGTATACGTTAACTAAAAAGGAAACAAATATGAACTCAAACAGAAAACAAACGGAGGAAAAATTATGCCTATTATTTACGACAGTAAGCAAAAAACCTTCAAGCTTGACACAAAAACCTCGAGCTACATCATTCACGTATACAGAGAGAATTACATTGTAAATCTGTACTACGGTGCTCTGATTCCCGACACCTTTGTTTCAAAGAGGGTTGAGCGTTCAACAAATGCAAGCTTCAGCGTTGCTAACCCCGCTATCGGCGGATATGATTTCAGCCCTGATACTGCACCTATAGAGTACGGCTGTAACGGTGCGGCTGATTTCAGAATCAGTGCATTGTCAGTAAGAAACAGTAACGGCGACAGTACTACCGATTTACGCTACATCGGTCACAGTATTTATCAGGGTAAGCCTGAGCTTGAGGGTCAGCCCACCTCTTATCTCAACGATAAAAGTGAAGCAGATACTCTTGAAATTTATGCCGAGGACAAGGTTACAGGCGTAATTGTTACTCTTTATTACACTGTATTCGCTGACCAGGGCGTTATTACCCGCAGAGCTAAAATACACAACTCATCTGAAAACCCTGTAAAGCTTGAGCGTGCTCTTTCTTTATGTATTGACCTTCCCGATATGGATTACGACCTCATCACCCTTTACGGCAGACACAACAAGGAGCGTACCGTTGAAAGAAGAAGACTCGCCCACGGCATTCAGGGTGTAGAAAGCAAGCGCGGCGCTTCAAGCCACTGTCAGAACCCCTTTGCAGCTATCGTAAAGAGCGGTGCAAACGAGGAATACGGCTGGTGCTACGGCTTCAACCTTGTATATTCCGGTAACTTCACTGCTATGGCTGAATGTGACTACAACGGCACTACCCGCTTTATTATGGGTATCAACCCTACAGACTTTGCGTGGAATCTCGGTGCAGGTGAAAGCTTTGATACACCCGAGGCAGTAATGGTATTCACCGACAAGGGTATCGGCGAAATGAGTCGCATCTTCCACCGCTTCTATAACAATAATCTCGTACGCGGAGAGTGGAAGAGCAAGAAGCGTCCCATTCTTATCAACAGCTGGGAGGCCGCTTACTTCGACTTCGACACCAAAAAGCTTGTTGATTTCGCAAAGGCTGCTAAAAAGCTCGGCGTTGAAATGCTTGTTATGGATGACGGCTGGTTCGGAAAGAGAAACGACGATACAAGCTCCCTCGGTGACTGGTACGTAAACGAAAAGAAGCTCAAGGGCGGTCTTTCAAAGCTTGTTTCTCAGGTACACGATGAGGGTCTCAAGTTCGGTATCTGGTACGAGCCTGAAATGATTTCTCCCGACTCAGACCTCTTCCGTGCTCATCCTGACTGGCACGTACACGTTAAGGGCAGAGAGCCTATGCAGGGCAGACAGCAGTATGTGCTCGACGTTTCACGAAAGGATGTAAGAGACGGTCTCTGGCAGATGATGTACGATGTTATTTCAAAGAATGATATCGACTATGTCAAGTGGGACTTTAACCGTAATATCACAGATGCCGCTTCGGCTATCTTACCCGCTGAAAAGCAGTCGGAATTCTTCCATCGCTTCGTTCTCGGTACATATGATATTATGAACCGCCTTGTAACTACCTTCCCGAATATTCTTCTTGAAAACTGCTCCGGTGGCGGCGGACGCTTCGACCCCGCTATGCTCTGCTTCTCACCGCAGATATGGTGCAGTGACAATACCGACGCTATTGAAAGACTCACCATTCAGTTCGGTACATCAATGTGCTACCCCGCTTCAACAATGGGTGCTCACGTTTCAGCCTGCTCACGTACAGGTATTGCAACAAGAGGCAACGTTGCTCTCTGGGGCACCTTCGGATACGAAATGGATCCGAGAAAGCTCACAAAAGAGGAAAGAGATATTGTTCTCACCCAGGTAGAGGAATATCACAAGTATTATAATCTTATCCATTACGGTGACCTTTACAGACTCGTTTCTCCTTTTGAGAATCCCTATTATGCGGTATGGCAGTTTGTTTCCCCCGATAAGAAGGAGGCTCTCGTTACTAAGGTAACAGTAAAGAGAGATGAGATACACAGAACATTCATCGTGAAGCTCAAGGGTCTCGACCCCGAAAAGCTTTACAAGTGCGATATAACCGATGAGGTATATTCAGGTGCCGCTCTTATGAATGCGGGTATTGTTCTTTACAATTATGCACGAAACGACGGCGAAAGCATCAAGCTTTATTTCAGCGAGGTATAAAGTTTATACAAGCTCAAAGAGCAGCAAGATTACTTGCTGCTCCTTTTGTTTTATCTGATTATATAGCAAGAGCCTTTTCAACAAGCTCGTATGCCTTCTGTACTATCCTTTCGTCTCCCTCGGCAAGACCTAAAAGCGGTGCTCTTACTGAGCCGAAGTCGATGCCTGTGCGAAGCTTGAGAACTGCCTTTGCAACTGCATACATATTGCCCTGAGCTGAGCACATTGTATATGTAACCTCGTTTGCGGCATCCTGAAGCTCTCTTGCCTTTTCGAACTCGCCCTTTCTGATAAGCTCGTCAAGTCTGATGTAAACCTCGGGCATTACACCGTAGGTACCACCGATACCACCCTCTGCACCGATGAGTCTGCCGCCGACAAACTGCTCGTCGGGACCGTTGAAGACAACTATATCTCTGCCGCTCATCTTTGCCTGACGAACAAACATCTGGATATCCTGAATGGGCATTGAGGAATTCTTAACGCCTATAACCCGGGGATTCTTGAGCATTTCCTCAAAGAGTGAGGGTGTAAGTGCAACACCCGCAAGCTGAGGGATGTTATAGATAATATAATCTGTGTTGGGAGCAGCCGCTGAAATGTCATTCCAATACTTTGCGATTGCTCTTTCGGGAAGACGGAAATAGATGGGAGGAATTGTTGCGATAGCGTCAACACCGAGACTTTCGGCGTGGCGGGCAAGCTCACAGCTATCCTTTGTGTTGTTGCATGCAACGTGTGCGATGATTGTGATTCTGCCCTTTGCAGCTTCCATAACTGCCTCGAGAGTTTCCTTTCTGTCCTGCACACTGTGATAAATGCACTCACCTGATGAGCCGCCTACATAAAGCCCCTTTACACCCTTTTCAATAAGGAACTCTGTAAGAGCGATTGTTCTTTCCTTTGAGATATTGCCTTCGTCATCATAGCAGGCATAAAACGCGGGAATTATACCCTTGTATTTTTCAAGACTCATTTTAATTAATCTCTCTTTTCTATTTCTTCTATCATTTTGTCAAGCATAATGAGACATCTGGGTACGTGGAAGGGGCCCTTGAAGGTTGAGCCGATACAAGCGGGAAGTGTGGGTTTACCGTCTCTTCTTAAGTATCCGTACCATTCGCCGCAGGGAGCGGTTGCAAAGGTTTCCTTACAGTAATCAAGGATTTTGCCGAAGATGACGAGATACTTTTCATCGCCCGTTTCCTTATAAATCATAAGTGAAGCGATAAGCGCCTCATTGTGGGGCCACCAGAGCTTCATATCGTGCTCGTATGCTTCGGGAGGATTACCGAGACAGTCGAAGAAGTAAAGTATGCCTCCGAACTCATTATCCCAGCCCTTTTCGAATGCCATATCGAAGATTTCTACTGCCTTTTTTACAAGCTCCTTGTCACCTGTCGCCTTTGCTCTTTCCATAAGGAACCAGCTGCATTCGATGTCGTGACCCGGATTTACTACTCTGCCCTCGGTTACTTCAAGGCGAGGAGTACCGTCAAGAGCTACACTTTCAAGAGTACAGCCAAGCTCGGGCTTAACGTGGTACTTGAAGATATCTGCTACGCACTCATCGGCTCTGCTGTTGTAAAGCGCGGCATTTTCGGGGTCAACGCGAAGAAGTACTGAAGTGACATTTAGAAGAATCATCGGGATGCCGAGTGCTCTGCCCTGTCTTGTTTCAGGCTCAGTCTTTGCACCGAGACCGGTAGGGTCAGCCATTCCGTGATTTAAGTTCCAGTACATATCATAGGCTTTTCTCGCTCTTTCAAGATGCTCTTTTTCGCCTGTGATACCGTAATATTCAGCATTTGCGATGCAGTAAAAGGCTTCTGAATAGCAGTATCTTCTCTGCCTGAGAGGCTTGCCGTCCTCAGTTACTGTGAAGTAGAGTCTGTCCCCTGCCTTGCGGTTTATACAGTACCTTTCGAGGAAGTCAAGACAGCTCTTGCTCGCCTCAAGCCATTCCTGTTTTACACCGTAAATGTGGCATAGATATGCAAAAATCCATCCGCAACGTCCCTGCATCCATACGCTCTTATCTGTTGAAAAAACCTTGCCGTCCTTATCAAGGCAGGTATAAACACCGCCATGGACCTTATCCATTCCGTTGGAGAGCCAGAAATCAGCTACAGCTTCAAGCTCCTTCTGTATCCATTTTCTTTCCTGTGCAAGATTCATTGGCTTTCTCTCCTTGATTTTAATTTTTTTGACTATTCAGTCAGTTCTGACCTTTACAACTATCTTTCGGACAGTGTCGGGATTTCCGCCGAAGCAAAGGCCCGGCTTATGTGCATCCCAAGGGAAGAATATGCCGTATTCACCGCTCTGAAGAACAGCCATACTTGCCTTTTCACATTCCTCGAGGAACATTACATCTCTCTCGGCACTGTACTCCTCACTAACGGTCAGTGTGGAAATATCGCAAGCGTAAATAACCTCTGTACCCTCGATGATGAACTGAATATCGATATATTTTCTGTGACCCTCGAAGGAGGACTCAAGCTTTGATGTATACTCCTGAATGAAGGAGAAAACTCTGTCACCGTCTATCTCGTATCTACCTACGGGAAGCTTTTCCTCCACTGCCTTTTTGATGAAATCGAAAGCTTCGGCAAAGCCCTTGTGGACTTCACGGTACTTATGCGAATTATTTAAATTGTCGATTATCATATTTATACACCTTTGACTTAGGTGTGCCGACTACACGACACACCTAAGAAATACAAGTAATTTTATTTGATTTTGGGTAAGCTTGCCGCTGCAACGGACTGACCTACACGGCGTGAATTTTCATCGGGAATGTGAAGCTTGATTTTTGCTGCAAGCTCGGGGAATTCCTTATCGAGAACCTCCTGAGTTCTTTCAAGAAGAATCACACCGCCCTCACCGGAGGTTACACGACCCATAATAATAACATGCTTGATATCATAGAACTCGGCATAGTATGCGATTGCATAGCCGAAGTAAGCACCGATTGTGTCGTAGATAGCAGCCGCACGCTCGTCACCCTCAGCCATAAGACCCTGAACAACCTTAAGCTTTTCAGCGGGTGAAAGACTTTCGTCAAGCTCAATACCCGCAGCGGGAGCAAGCTTGATTACACCGTCCTGTGAGAAGTATTTAACACCGCAACCGTAGTCACCTGACCATTCGTCAACCATTGCTTCCTTGCAATAGTCAACGGGTATGAAAGCAAGCTCGTTAAGCCAGCCTGTGATATTGCCGTTAGGATCGATATATCCGCCCGCTTCACTTGTACCCATAGCAACACCAAGAACGGAGTCGTCATTAAGGTCCATAGCACCTGCGAGAGCTGTTACGTCACCGTCATTTGCAACCTCGATGGGAATATTCTCACCGATTTCCTTTGCAATGTCAATGTACATATTCTTAACTCTCTTCTCGCAATCCTCATCACTTACCTTGATGAAAAGAGAAGCAGCCATAATGCGATTATTTACATAGATACCTGCTGAAGAAACACCGATAGCGTCAACTCTGGGCATTTTTGAAGCAGCAGTTTTCATAGCGGATAGGATTCCCTGATAGTGATATTCAGGGTCGGAGTTAAGCTTGGGGAACCATACAACCTCCTCGGAATAAACACTCTCTCCGTCGATAACAGCACTTACCTTTCTGTCGCTTCCGCCTGCGTCGAAGCCGATACGGCATCCGTCAAGGTGTCTGCCGAGAGGTGCGGCTGATGACTTATCCTCGGGAGCATCCTCAAGAGCGCAGGTTTCAACCTCAAAATCCTTCTCATAGGTCTTTTTCATAAAAGCTACATCAAAAGCACGAAGACCTGTGGGAGTATATGCCTCCTTAATTCTTGCTCCGACAACATCTGCACCGGCAATAACAAGCTTATAAGCACCTGCCAACCACACAAGTGATTTTGCAATACGCTCAATGAAACGGAAGTTTTCTTCGTCGTGACCTGTACCTTCAGGGAAAATTCTGGTCTTGTATGTAGTGGTGTAGCCGTCATTTCTGATTGCCGCTACGACAACATCCTGACCGTTTTCCTTGGTTGCTTCACGCATTTCGCGTACAACAAGTGAAAGGGGTTCAAACTGAGGGTCGAGTTTTGCGTTAACTTTAAGTTTCATATCAATCTCTCCTATAAAAGTATTCATAATATTTTATCAAAAAAAATACGCTATTTCAATAGTTTTTTTGCTGAAGAATAAATATCAGACGAATATAATTATATTTTCGCTAAGAAAGACATCCTTGCGGATGTCTTTTTTTAGTTATTGCCTCTTTCTGACCGTGAAGCGCTTAAATCTGCATAAAGCGGTGTTGCAAGACCGAAGCCGCCTGATACAGTAAGAATCTGTCCCGTGGTATAAGCTGAATCGTCGCTTGCAAAGTACACTACTGCCGCCGCAATCTCTTCAGGTGCACCCATTCTCTTAAAGGGTATATGGCGGAGAAAAAGCTCTCTGAATTCTCCCGTAAGCTTACTCTCAACCGCATCGGTTGCAGTCATACCGGGAAGTACGGCATTACAGCGGATGTTGTTTTTAGCCTCGTGGACGGCAATGAGCTTTGTGAGATAATTGATTGCCGCCTTACTTGTACCGTAGGAAACCTGAGAAATATCAGGGACGATACCACCTACGGAGGAAATGTTGATAATGCTTCCTCCGCCCTGCTCTGACATATACTTTACCGCTTCCTTACTCGCGGCAAAAACACTTCTCAGGTTAATATTGACCGTATCAAGAAAGGTATCTGTATCAGTATTTGAAAAGTCCATATCCTTGCCCGGATTTGAGGTGCCGAAGTTATTTACAAGCACATCAATGCGACCTGATGACTTTATCACTTCTTTTGTCATAGTTTCATAGCTTTCAGGCTTGGTCGCATCGTTATAGACATACTTTACATCATAGCCTTTGGAATTCAGCTTATCCGCTTCACTTTTTGCAAGCTCGGTATTTCTTGCCGCCATATAAACGGTAGCACCCTCTTTGGCGCATGCCTTCACACAGGCAAGACCTATACCTCTTGTTGAGGCGGTAATCAGCACCACTTTGTTTTTCAGCTTCATATTTCTGCTCCTTTTTTACTGTTATATATCTGCGGAAGGAAAAGTACTGCTATTATTCCCGCTACGACACAGATTATCTCAACCGCTGAAAGCATTCTTACCGAGGTCAGTGCGGCAGTACTTGCCTCAACTCCCGCACTTATAAGAGACTGAGCTCTGTTAGTAAACATCGGTACGAAAACAGCAACACCGAAGGGTGCCGCAAGGTCACGGAAAAGTCCGTAGGTACCCGTACCCGCTCCTGACTCCTCAGCGGAAACACCCGAAAGTGCAACCTTCATAAACACAGTACCGTTGCCGCCGAGTCCGAAGCCGAGTATACCAAGTGAAGCGGCAAGAAGAAGCGCAGAAGTATCTGTCGAAAACAAGAGCATCACACCGCATCCTATACCCGTAAGTGCCAGGGAGCTTACGAGTACCCTTTTAGGCTCGAAGCGGTCTGCGAGGGGGCCTATCAGCACTGCTCCGAGGGACATTCCCAGATACATAACCGAAATAGCATAGCCTGATACCATCGAATCCTGAGGGCGGGTGAAATTTACAAACACTATGATATTTGTCATATTTGCCTGCATAAGTCCTTGTGTAAGAAACAGTGCTGCAACGGAAAGAATAAAGGCTCTTCTCTTTATAAAGCTACCCTTGAGAATAGGATTCCTCGCTCTTTTTTCTGCGGCAAGAAGGCATATACCCGCTATAATATCGGCAATCAGTACTGTGATAAAGAGTTTTGAGCGCCAACCGAAATTCTGTCCGAAGGAGGGTACACACAAGAGAAGTCCGAAGAAAAGCAGTATAAGCACTGCACCGAGTATATCGAAATTCTCCGCTTTTTTCCGTACTGTCGCACTTTTATCCCTCAACAGAGTACAAGCAACAAAAACAACTGCTGAAACAGCCACGCAGACCCATATCATCATCCGCCAACCGTAGTATTTTATGATGAGTCCGCCAAGAATAGGGCCGAATATTACCGACACACCCGAAATGAACATATAAAATGCAAAGCCCTTCGCTATTTTATCAGGAGGAAACTCCGTGACAATGTAGGAAATCACAACGGGCGCTATTGCCGCTAAGCCTACGCCAACCACAAAGCGGGCAAAGAGCATAAAAGCCAAAGTATAAGCCACGGCGGTGAGGATATTACCGAGAGTGAAGACGGCAATGCCGATTAAGAGAGTTATTCTTCTGCCTATCATATCCCCTACTCTTCCGAGTACGGGTGCAAGGGCGGCAGTAGAGACCGCCATAGCAAGTGCAGTCCACGTTGTATTGTTATAGGGAAGGTCTAATTCCTCAACAAAGGCGGGGCTGAACAAGGATGTAAAGCCGCCTACGAGACCCACAAGAAAAGCCGCAAGTGCATAGGGTACAAAGCCTTTTATATAAGGCGTCCGTATAAGTTTTTCCATATCCGTCACTTCCTATCTGGTGATAGTATGACCGTATTTGTGGGATTTATGAGGAGAAATTGTTGTTGGGGTGAATAGTCAGTTTGTGCTGACTCTCAATCGATGTTTCATTGACAAGAAAACAATGCTGCGCTTTGCGGCACAAATAAAAAAATCCAAGCCCGAAAACTTGGATTTTGAGATAAAAGCAGAAGGGCTCGAACCACTTCGTGGCCCTCTTGCGGTGCCCAAAATTTGTTGCTCGCTATCCGCTTCGCCAAATTTTGACCGCTGCGCCATCATCACCTCGCTTCTTCTCGCACCGCGAGCGCTTCGGTGACGATGCCCGACACGCTCCGCGTGCCTCGGGTTCGGTTGCATTTTTTATAAAAAAAAGAAAGACACCGCTTTTGCGATGTCCTTTGGCAGGGGCAGAAGGGCTCGGTCTCGGCTGCCGCCTCGGTCGGTGCTTCTGCTTCGCAGAGGTCTCCCCCGGAGACCCGCTTCTCGGCTGCCGCCTCGGTCGGTGCTTCTGCTTCGCAGAGGTCTCCACAGGACACCCGCACCCCACGACACGCTCCGCGTGCCTCGGGTTCGAGCTTTTTACATTTTATCGAAAATAAAAACGGATACCTTTCAGAGTCGCACTCTAAAGGACAGTCTGGAAACAGGTTGCGGTGTAGCCCGTTAGGGCTACGCCGTTTTCCTTATTTCAAGCGGTTTTTAACGGATTTTCACGCATTTCCTGAATTGTTTCAAGAATCTCTTGTTCTGTCGGGATGTTTATGATACCCGCTGCAGTAAATGAAATATCAACAGGAACATGCTTTAATCCATCATCACCTTTGATACTGTTATGAACATCTATTCTCTTAATCAATGTGTTTACAAGTGTAGGTGTTAATTCTTTTAAGTCGGTGCAACCACGAATTGCTTTTAAGAAAGCATCAAGGTCTATTTTCTCTTGTTCAGCTGTTTAATCGCTTGCTTGTCGTTTTCTACTGCGGCAAGCAATTCTTTTTGCTCTTTTTCATAATTTGCCGACATACGATAAAATCTTTCATCCGAGACCTTGCCAAGAAGATTATACTCATAAAGACCTTCAATCAGTTTATCTAATTCAGAAATACGCTTTTGAGCTTTTTCTACCTTTTGCTTCAACATCCTAATATTTATTTCCCTATCAGCTGTGTTGTGCTTTGCGTAGAGATAGAGAAATACCGGTTCGAATTCAGTAACATATTTTGCTGCAGCTTTTATGGTTTCAAGAACAATTTCTTTTAATACCACATCACGGATAAAGTGAATTGTGCAGGAGCCACGCTTTTCTTTATATTGGGAGCAACGGTAAAATTCTTTCCCGTCTTCAATACTTTTTGCCGCACAATAATATAATTTCGAACCGCAATCAGCACAATATAAAAGTCCTGAAAAAATACTTGTTTTGCCTGTAGCAGAGTTTCGTCGGCGACTTTTTCGTAATTCCTGAACCCTTTCAAAAGTATCTTCATCAATAATAGCTTCCTGAGTGTTTGGAATTATATTCCATTCCTCCTCGGGGTGATATACAGTTTTCTTAACTTTAAAACTTACATAAGATGTCATAAAGTTTACCGTACATCCGGTGTATTGACGATTTTCAAGAATGTGAATAACCGAGTCTGATACCCATCTGTATGGATTTTCAGGTCTTGGATTAGAACACTTACGCCCATTACGATAACAATATTCGGTGGGAGTAATTATTTCTTCACTTTCTAATCGCTTTGCTATTTGTGAAGGCCCCAGCCCTGCAAGGCATAATTCAAAAATATACTTTACAACTTTTGCTGCAGGTTCATCTACAATCCATTGCTTGGGGTCATCTGCACTTTTTATATACCCAAATGGTACGGAAGCAGAAACTCTTTCACCATTATCAGCTTTGGCTTTCCAAACAGCCTTTATTTTCTTGCTTGTTTGTTCTGCATACCATTCATTAAATATATTGTAAAAAGGCATCATTTCGAGCCCCGTACCCTTTGCTGTATTTACATTTTCTTGAATAGCTATAAATGTTACACCAAGTGAAGGATATACAATTTGAGTTAACCTGCCCATTTCAACCTGTTCACGACCAAAACGGGAAAGGTCTTTTACAATAATGGTTTCTATTTCTCCGTTTTCAGCCATTTTTTGCATACGTTGAAATTCAGGACGGTCAAAGGTTGTTCCTGAAATACCGTCATCTACAAAGAATTCAGGGTGTAAATACCCGTGTTCTTTAGCATATTGAGATAGAATTTGTTTTTGATTGGTGATACTGTTAGACTCATCAGTATTACCTTTCTTTTTGCTGTTTTTATCGTCGTCTTTGATATCTTCAACGGATAAACGGCAATAAAGAGCTGTTATTTTTTGTTTATTCTCGGCTTTCTTTGCCATATTAAAACTCCTTTCTTTGAAAAGCCGAGCGTTACGATTTGTCTTTGACATTATATAACGCTCGACAATTCTCATCCATTCTGTGATTATTCTGCTTTTGTTGAAAGTATCAACTGCTTAAACTGTTGCAATACGGAACGATTGCTCTCTATATCGAAATTTGCGGTGATATCATATACAGTCCTACCGATTTTCCTTGATATATTAATTTGTTTCGGAATGTTATGAACAGGCGGGCGCTTTACAGTTTCTCTACCTTGAGGAATAGCATATTTTTCAAGTTCAATTCCATTACTGTTATCAATACGTCCCATTCCGCATATAGCAATGTGACTGCTTGTTAAATCATAATTTTTAATCATAGGCTACCTCCTTACCTCGCATCTCTGCCCTGACGGGCTCTGTATCTGCTTTCACAGATTTTTATGATTGCTTCTTCAATCTGTTCAGTTGTGTAGCTTTTCGGGAAGTATTTTCTTATCCTTTCAGCAGGGATTTTGATTTTCTCTCGCTGATTTGCCTTTTCCTCTGCCAAGATTTCACATATATGCTCAGGTGTTAATCCTTCCTCTCTGCTTATTGCACGAAGCCTTTGAGCCTGAGATAAGTTTGGAGTAGCATCACAGACACGGATTTCTTCAAGCAAATCAGCCTGTTCTACCTCATTCAAGTAAGAAAGCTCTACCGCAGGGGTAAAGGCTATTCGTTCTTCATCAACAAGGTCAAGCAGTTCAGGAATAAGATAAGTCAAACGGATATAACGGTGAATCTGTCGTTCACTCTCTTTTGCAGACTCACTTACTTGTGTTACGCTCCACTTCTCGCCAACTTGGCGAGAAGTTTGTCCTTGATGGCTTAATGCTTCAAGCTTTAACTTGTAAGCAAAAGCTCGTTCGCTTGGCAAAATATGCTCCCTGTGAAGATTACTGTCTACAAGCATAATAGCCGCTTCATCTCTGCTCACGGCATAAATTAAAGCAGGTACTGTTTCCAGCCCTGCTTTCACGGATGCTCTCAATCTTCTGTGACCTGAGATTATCTCATATTCGTCCTCTGTATTTTCAAGAGGTCTTACGACAATAGGTGAAATAACACCTTTATTCTGAATACTCTCTATGAGATTATTCATTTCGTCATTGTCAAGAACTTTATACGGATGTCCCTCAAAGGGATGAATTTTTTCTACCGAGATATTTACCGGTGATTTTAATTTTTTATTAGCCATATTATCGGCTCCTTTCATTTTTATTTTTAATATTTTTGCTGTTACGGGTTTTACGCCGTTCTTCAATTTGCCGCTGTCTTTCTTCCTGCTGTTTAACATAGCGGGCATATTCTTCCTGCCTTGCTATTTCAGCCTTGGTAAGATAATGAGGTGGCGGTTCACCTATGAGCTTTGAAACCGTATCAACGCTTCGGTTGAAATCGTATTCACTGATATTGTAATCTGCTTCTGCCTTTTGCCTTGCCTCTTTTTCTTTTTCGGGGCGGATTTTCATTCTCTCGGATTTTAGTTCTTCAGCATCTGATTCATCAGCCTGCTTTTCGGTTTCTTGGTACTGAGTAAGTGTCTTTTGAATTTCTGCTTCCATTCTCTTTTCCTCGGCTTCAAGCTTCGGAATTTCAAACCGACGCATCTTCTCAAAGTATGACTTTGCATTAACAATATCCTGTTCGGTTTCACATTCATTTTGTGAGAGAATGCTCTGCATTTTGAATTTTAGCTCTTTTAGTTCAAATTCATAATGTCCAACATAATAATTGGCTTCGTTATACTTTTGCTTCATAACCTTGGGAGTGAGCTTCAGCTTCTTCTTTGCCTCTTTAAGTTTTTCTTCGGTTGTTTTAATATCGTCCTGTAGCTTATGAAAGTACACATAAAACTCATCTGCATCACGGACTTCATTCATAGCCTGATGCTTCATTTTGTTAATGCTCTTTCTTTCACATTCAAGAATAATCATACCGACACGGATACCCTCAAGAGCATCTGCAAGTGCGGGTATGAGCAGCTTTGCCGCAGTGATAACAAGCTCTGTAAGTGCCTGAACAGTTTTGCGAAGGCTAGTAATCAAGCTGTTATCCTTACGGATAAGAATGTTGATTCGCATCCTCTGAGTGACTTTGCCTTTCTTCTTCATTTTCTTGCTTGAAACACCCTCGTGAATAGTCGGTTGCAGGAGTATTCCTCTTGCTACAAAACTGCGGTGGTCAATAGGCTCAATGTTCTTTTCTTCTAAATCTCTGTTTACAATATCGGCCCACAGCTTTCTCCATTCACATAACTGCTCATCACTGTTCCAACGCTCGCTTATGGGATTCTGTCTGCCGTATTTTGTGCTTTTCGGGTATTTGTTTACTCTCTCATATCCAAGTGCCTTTGACAGTGGCAGATATACTTTCTTGCCATCAACATAATATTGATACTGCTTTTCCCAACCATCTTTTTTTGCACATAAAAATTCAGAGGCGGTAAAGCCTTGCTCCTTACCGTCTCTGATACATAGATATTCTTTTTCAGTTTTTCTTTGCCAAGTACCGTCAGGGTTTAAGGGTCTGACAGTTGCCATAATATGAGCGTGAGGATTGCCTTCACCCGTATCGTGAATACAGACATCAACGCACATACCGTCATCCACAAGAGCCTTTGCAAATTCTTCTGTCTCTGCTATCTGCCTTTCACGGCTGACTTCAACGGGCAGAGCAACAATGAACTCTCTTGCCAAACGACTGTCCCTTGTTTTCTCCGTTTCTTCAACTGCGTTCCATAGCTTGCTTCTGTCACACCATTCAGGCGGAGCGTGTGACGGGAGAAAGATTTTCTCATAGACAAGACCGCCTTTCCGGGTGTAATCATGTTTTACGCCGTCATATTCGTTAGTGATTTCACTACAGCTCATATATGCACTTGCGGCTACGGCTGAGCGACCTACACCACGGGTTATGACTTTGGCTTCAAGGTGATAAATTGCGGGGATCACGTCCTTTCGTAAGTTTTTGAACATAAAAAACACCTGCTACTTTTAAGTAACAAGTGTTTAGAATTTGATATGATTTACTGATTAAATAATACTGTCATCAATGACTGCTTTTGTTTTTCAGTAGGTAGAGTCAGTTTTCCGTTATTAACAAGTTCTTTAAGGCAATGCAGTATAAACCAAGCATCGCTGTAAAAGATGTGCTGTAAGCCGTACATTCTCATATTCTGTAAATGTTTTGGTGTATTCTGAAGTACCGCATTGATATATGCTTCTTTGAGTTTTTTAAATTCATCCTGATACTTTTCTTTTATCTTATCGCCGATAGTTAAAAGTTTCTTCTGTGATTCTTCATCTTTGATATACACAATTCTCAAGGCAGTTTTAAATATTTCATCAGGCTTACCACTAACAGAAATATATCCTTTTTCCACAAGATAAGCATAATCATCTTCACTCAGAATTACATCGTTGAGATAATTGTAGAGCAAGGTTAAATCACGGACAACGGTTAACTGATAGTTTTCTTCAATGCGATTTTTTGACCATTCAGAATCAACAGTCCAAAGAGTTATTTTATCAGTAAGACCATTCCAGAACGGGCCTTTGAACTTTTTCATTTCTTCGTTATACATTGGCGGGGTCACATCAGGTGTCAAAACTGTTGCATAGCAGATATTTTTACCACCGTCAGGTCTTATGGTGTAAACATCTGAAAAGGCTATACTTTTATCAAGTGTGTTTTCACCGCTGAATGCAGTAATGAATGGTATAAGTGCCCACATAAGAAAATTGTTATCACGAGTATCATTGAAACCACCTAATGCACACTCATCTAACAGCTTTGATTTCATAAGCTCATCATACAACTCATTTGCAAAAATCTTTGCGGCTTTTAAATACATTTCATCGTGCAAGCGGTTGAGCTCTTCCGTCGGTTCAGATATAAGGACGTTGCACAGATATTTATCTTTTTGCTTGAGTAAAAATCCATATTCTTCAAGAAATTCAGCTTCACTTTCAACATACACAGGTGAAACACCTAATTCATCGGCAATTTCATTTATTGTTTTTGCTTCGTATCTTACGGTGTAAACAATGTTCTGTGATATAGCACTGCGGAAGAAATTTGATATATCTCCCTTTGTGCCGATTTTTCCGCTGAAGCTACACATATCAAATCTTTTGGGGTTAAACTTTAATTCGCTCGGTTCTCTCATAATTTCCATACCTCTTTTCAGTTCTTTTTTAGCTTCAAACAGATGCCACTTCACTGTGCCTACAGGAATATTTAACTCTTTTGCTATCTGTTCCTGCTTTTTGTTTTCATAGTAATACATTATTACTATTCTGCGTTGCAACTTTGAAAGGTAGGCTATTTCAGAATACAGCTTTGATATTTCTTCTCGTTCTACAATTAATGCTTCGGCAGTTGGTGTTTCATCACACAGACAATTCTCAACTTCATCAATAGGCACACCTGTAAAGCTGTGCTTATTGTCACGGTAATAATTGCTCAGACAGTTATGTGCAATAGTCCAGATGAATTTCGAAACATCTTCAATATCATCTCGCTTGAGTAAAGCGACATAAACCTTAGCCATAATTTCCTGAGATAAATCCTCTGCGTCTTCTATACTTCTGCACTTTTTCAAAGCAAAACCAAAGACAGGCTTTAAATATTCTGTTGTCCATTTTTCAGCATCTGTTCTGTTCATTTTGACCTCCTTGAAAGCTGCTTTCACTTATATAGACACGGAAGATTGTAAAAGGTTGGAACTAATTGCAATTATTTTAGCATAAAAATATAAACTTTTTCAATATAACTTCATATATGATTATTGTCTGTACCCTCGGAGAGCGCACTGCACCACCTTTACGGTGGTGAGTAAGTGCGCCCTTAAGGGACATATATAAGCCTTTATTTCAGCTTTCCCCGTAAATACCCCTCAATTTCTGTAAGGTTCATCGTCTTGATTTCAGGTAAAAGCTTCTCCAAAATTGCTCCCTCTACAATAAGTCTGTGGTTTCGCTCTGTTCGTTCCTTTTTACGGTTGCGGTTTTCTGCCTGCTCAAGTCTGTGTTTGGCTTGAATCAGTTTTTTCTCGTTATCGGTCATAAAATATCACCTCCAATCTTTGAGCCACAATGGCTCATATTTTTTTGCATTTTTCTTGTTTTGAGCCAAAAAGCAAGGTTTTGGCTCACATAAAATTTTCAAGAAACGATACAGCCTCTGCATTGTTTTTCAGCTTCTCTTCTTCCGTCAGTTCTGTATCAACCGTCTGTGCTGTTGGCTGTGCCGAAGAAACAAAAGAAACATCCTGCAATTCTTCTCTGAGAACTGTACGGATGTCTTCAAGTGTAAAATCTCTTGGGTTATTATGAAACTTAATCTTTTCAACAACTGCCTCAACGATGAATTTGTTGCGGGACTGCTTACTGCTCTGTGCCAAGGCTTCCAAAAAGTCATTGGCATTTTTCTCGTCAGGGTTATCAAGATTAAATCTCACATTTAGTCTGCGGCTGTTCATATCCTACCCATACCCATCATAGTTTCGGCAAGGTACTCGTAACCCTTTGCCGCCGCACAGATGTCATCAACAAAACGCACACGGTCTGCATTGAACTTGTAAAAATTCTTTACAAGGCAACCGCCACCGCCGGTAATATACAGAAGCATTGTATTTTCATCGTAGCCGTGGTCACGGAGTCTGTGGAATATTTCAGCTACATATTTCTGCACCTCTGCCTTGATAATTTTCATGTCTGACTGAACAATATTTGCCGTACCATTGCAGAGTACCTCGTCAATAATATGCTCGTTGATTTCTCTCTGTGTTTTTCTTAAGAATGCTTCACGGATATCAACAGTACAGAAGTGAGTGCCGAACTTTTCCGTGTACATTCTCTCTGACTGCGGTCTGCCGTTGATGACATAGAGAACATTCATAGTGCCGTTGCCAATGTCAGCTACAAGATTTACACCGTCCATTTTCGTTGCAAACTGCGAAACCGCCGCATACCCCTGAGGATAGATACTCGCACCTGCTATTTTGATTTTGTACTCGGTATGCTGCCAAGTGAAAGTTACTTCTTCATTCTTGGTAAGATAAGCTTTGAAGCTTTCTTTCTGACCTGCCGTCCAAGTAAGGGGCAGACCTGCCGCAATGTGGACTGTGGCTTCCGTTAAGTTTTCAGCACTTAACTCCTTTGCAATAGCCACAAGGGTGAGGGCGTAATAGTCCTCGTCTTTGATTTTGTCGGGAAGGAATTCCTTGTGTCCTTCACCGATAAGATAGAACTTACCACCGTAAACAAGCATATCCTTTGTGAAAAGCGGCTCTGAATCATAAGCCGTAATGCCTGTTCTGAAACAGTGGTTAGCAGTTTTGA
>JAFZFT010000014.1 GCA_017555765.1 Clostridia bacterium
ATCGTTAAGGTCTGCAAAATTGCCGCAACAGCCGCAACTGTAGCCATGGCAGTTTACACCCTCCTTCCAAAGTACGAGAAGATAGAAGGCTTAAACACCGATGCGCTTGTTTCGAATAAAGAGGTAGTCTGAGGGACTAGGAAATAGGGATCAGGGAATAGTATGGACACGGCTCGCCGTGTCCGTTTTTCGTACGCGGGCGGGGTGGGGCGAAGAAGAAAGGTGCATGCCGCCGAGAAAGAGCAACAAAAAAAGAACTGTTGAAAATAATCAACAGTTCTTTTTATATCTCAGCCGTCGGATATGGCTCTTTTACATCGGTTCTGTCCATAAGATAATCAATACTCACGTTATAATAATCAGCCAATTTAATAAGCACCTGATCAGTAAAAGCAATTACACCGTTTTCGTACTGTGAATAGGTGTTCTGCGATACACCGAGATATTCGGCAATTTCACGTTGGCGGATATCATTATCCTCTCTTAATGCTTTGATGTTTCTGAAAATCATTTTTATCACCAAGAATATTATAAAATATCTTGAATACAGATATTGACTTTTATCTGCAATTCAGATAAAATATAGTTATATTCTAAAAAAGGAGAAACAAAACAATGAAAGCAAACGTTCAGGAAGTATTAAACGCCGCTCTCGCCCTTAACGGAGACGATAAAAAGTACGTTATAACTGTAGAGGGCAACAAAATTATAACCCGCGTTAAATGGATGGATACAACCTTTTTCTCACCCGATTCAATCACAAACGAAATGAGAAATTTCGAATATATTGTCGAGGTTGGTGAAAACGGTAAATACAAAGAGCTTGATAAGTCTGTATCCGTAAGCAAGTCAGCAGGTAAAGGCGGCTTTAATTTTAAAAAGAGCATCTTTATCGGCAAGGAGATTACATACGACAGAACAGTTGGTCTCGGCCGAGACAACCAGACAGGTGAAACCGGCATTGTAAGCAACAGATTTTATTCTGAGGAATATAAGGCTCCCGTCAGAAGACTGCTCGAATCACACGGATACAAAAGGAAAAAGGGAGCATTGGCAAAAATCATTCCGGCAGCTGTCATCTTCGCTGTTGCAATGATCTTTATCGCTGTCGCTCTTTTATTGTCAACAACCGGCAAGGAATCCATCACTGCTGAGGATTTTGAGGCATTCGCAACTGAAAAGGGTTACTATGTCGTTGAAGACTCACACGGAGCAGATGAGTATATAGAAAAAATCCTTATAGCCTATGATGAGCAGGATGATTATCAGATAGAATTTTGTGTTTTAACCGATGCTGAAACTGCAATGAGTATGTACTCAGCATGCAGAGCGGAGCTTGAAAGATTAGTATCAGGATCAAACATGACATCAGAACAAACCGCATATTCCAGCAATTATGACCAATACATCACTTCGAGTCCGGAGCTTTATCTCGTTGTCATAAGAGTGGATGACACCATTATATATGTTGAAGCAGATAAAGAAAACAAAGATGAAATAAAAGAGTTCATAGACGAAATCGGATATTAATCACGAAAGCAGAGGTTAACCCCTCTGCTTTTGTTGTTTTGTACGTCAGCGGGAGCGTGCCCGAAAGTAAAAGACTCCCCACCTAGGAAAGATAGAATTTCCCGCTAAAATTCTTTATTAAAAATAAACAAAATCCGTTCATTTTTATTGACGGAGATATAACTTTGTGATAAATTTGTATTGTAGACTATGGGTTTACCCACGAAAAGGAGAAAACACTATGAAGAAAGCACTATCAATTATGCTTGCAATCTTAATGATTGTAGCAATGGTACCCGTAACATCACTTGCAATTACAGGTGAACGGACAATTTATATCATTGCCCCCTCTTACCGTGTAGGAACTGAAGACGAGCCCTTTACGGTCTGTGTCGGCAACAATAGCTATATCGTTGACTGGATTGAAAGCACCTACATCGAAAAATTTACCCTCGAGACCGACTATAAGGGAAATGTACCGCAGGAGGGCTATCCCGCGATTTATAAGTGCACCTTTGCTGACTCATATAAATATGCGAATGCAGGTAGTGGTACATTCGAGCTGACAGACGCTTCCGTTTATTTCACAGACAAGTCCTTCGATATAGAGCCTGAGGACCTTTCCTCAATCAGCTTTGTAGAGCCTCAGGACGATGATCCTCTCATTATAAAGGAAAACGAAACGGCTTTTGTCACCGATCAGGATCCTCTCCCCTACTACAGCACAAACAACGGCACTCTTTTATATGCTTACACTAATAATCCCTTTGTTAACAACGGAACAATCCTTGACGGTGAGTTTTCTTATGTTGAAAACAACGGCGTGATTTCAGGCGGTAAGTACCGCTATCACATTATCAATAAGGGTACTATAAACGGCGGCGATTTCAGCAACAGCAGTACAGTAATCTTTAACCACGACGGTGCCACCATCAGTGATGAGATAAGAGAAACCACAAAGGTAGTAAGCTCCCAGCCCGTTACTCTCAACCTCACGAAGCTTACCCACAATGCAAAAAAGCTTGTTACTACACCGGGTAAAGAGTATTCCTTCAGCATTTTTGCAGATGAAGGCTGTGCAGTGCCCGAAACTGTACAGATAACCATCGGCGGTGAGCTTTGCGATAATTTCGGATATTATATCAGCGAAGATGGAAAGTCAGCTGATATCTACGTCTGGGATACCTTCCAGACCGCTCCCATTGTTATAACTGCCGCAGGTGCAGAAGCAACCTTCAGCGATATCGGTACACTCAGCATAGGCGAGACCTATATCATTAATAACTCCGTCATCAGAGCTACATCAGGTGAAGGCTGGAGCTTCAACAGTGAGACAAGTACCCTCACTCTCAAAAACGCAACAATAACAAAAGGTCTTTACAATTCTGACAGCGGTATTTTCTGCGACGGTGACCTCAACATCATTCTCGAAGGCTCAAATCTTATTGACCTTTCAGCAGACACCGACTCAGAACACGGCATTTATACATACGGCACTCTTACTATAACAGGTACTGATGAGGACAGCCTGACAATAAAAACCGCAGACCGACCCGGCAGCAGCTCCTATGGTATAGATACAGACGACGACCTTGTTGTTTCAGGCGCTACGCTCAATGTATTTACAGGCAGCGGCTATTATTCAAGAGGTATAAGCACCTACATTTTTACAATCAAGGACAATGCCTTTGTAAACGTAAAGGCAGGTGCCGCAGTAGGCTTTATCAACTACGGTATCGACTCATCCAGCTTCATCCTTGAATCAGGTACAGTTTATTCTGAAGCAGGCGAAAACGACAGCGGCTACGGCATCGGTATTGATTCATACAGATTTGTTGCTAAAAACGGTGTAGTAACCGCAAAGGGCAATCAGGCAGATATTTTCTCTTCAGAGGCTATGCCTGAAATCGGTGAAAATGTAACCCTTAATCTTGACGGCTCAAGAAGGGCTGCTATTATGGGTGGCGGCTTCATCTGGAATGAAGAAACCCGTGAATTCGTATGTCCCGGTCACAGTATTGACTACACAAACTGCTCAGGTGACCACTGTGAAATCTGCAACACATATATCGGCGAAGAAGGTACTCATACCTTCGAGGGAGAGGTATACTGCATAGGTCAGTACTGCTCTGTGTGCGACAGATACTGCGGTACACCTGACCCTGACAATCACAACTGGTACTACGGAGAATGCAATTTCTGTGGTGAACTTATGCCCGATGATTATGTATGCGCTGAGCACAACTGGAATTACGCTTACCGCTGCTATACCTGCGGATACAGATGTCTTCACGAAAACGAGATAAACGGCAAGTGTACAGCCTGCGAAAAGCAGCAGCCCATCAAGCTTATCAGCGAAGACACTGTCACCTACTATGAAAACTTCAACCAGGCTTACGAGGCAGCAAAGGACGGAGACACTATCGCTCTTGCCGATGACTACTATGATTACAGCTCAAAGAACATCGAAAAGGCTATAACCATCGACACTAACGGCTATACCTATGACTCTGATTACAAAGCAATAAACATTTACGCCAATGCCACACTTACCGACTCGGTTGGTGACGGCTGCTTCCGTTCCGATATCGTAGTTTACAACCTTTGCACCTTCACAGGCGGATTTTACTACTGGATTACACTGGCTGAAGACGCAGAGGTAACCTTACTCGACTTGGTTGACGATTGTCATGCCTATTACTATGACGATGAAAAAACAATTCCCAGCATCCATGACACCGGCTACAGCTATATAACAATCAAGGCTGACCATCCCGAAGAGCAGCTTGAAGAGGTAGCAGAAAAGGTTTCAACCTGTACTGAAGCAGGTTACACAGCAGGTAAATACTGTAATGCTTGCGGAACCTGGGCTGACGGTCACAAGGAAATTCCCGCAGGACATAAAAACACCAAGAGCTATGCTCAGCAGGACGCAACCTGTACCGAAATCGGCTACACTGCAGGTACATATTGCGAAGACTGTCAGACATGGATTGACGGTCACGAGGAAATCCCTGCAGGACATAAGAACACTAAGAAATATGCTCAGCAGGATGCAACCTGTACCGAAATCGGCTACACTGCAGGTACATATTGCGAAGACTGTCAGGCATGGATTGACGGTCACAAGGAAATCAAGGGCAAGCATTCATATAAGGATGTTATCACTCCCGCAACCTACACCGCTAACGGCAAAATTGAATCAAAATGCTCCGTATGCGGCGTTGTAAAGTCAAGCACAAAAATCGCAAAGGTTACATCAGTTACACTTTCAACCACAGATTACGTATACAACGGCAAAAACAAGACTCCCAAGGTAACTGTAAAGGATGCCAACGGCAACGTACTCACAAAGAACGTCGACTATAAGCTTTCCGTTGCTTCACAGAGAAGCGGTATCGGTCGCTACACCGTTAAGGTTACTCTTATCGGTAAGTACAGCGGCACTAAAAATGTATTCTTCTACATCAGACCCGGTAAGGCCGATTCAGTGAAATCCGCTTCACAGACAACTTCGTCAGTCAAGCTCAGCTGGTCAGCAGTACCCGGTGCGGCAGGCTACACTGTCTACCGCTACAGCCCCTCAAAGAAGGCTTATGTCAAGGCAGGTACAACAAGCGGTACAAGCCTTACAGTAAAGAGCCTGAATGCAGGCACAAAGTATACCTTCCGTGTTGTCGCCTACGGCAAGACAAGTGCAGGCAAGGTATATGTCAGTGACTCATATGCACTTCTCAAGACCGCAACAAAGACAAAGACTCCCGAGCTTACAAAGGTAACATCGCCGTCAAAGGGCAAGGCAACACTCACATGGTCAGCTGTCGACGGAGAAACAGGCTATCAGGTTTACTACTCAACAAACAAGGACAGCGGCTTCAAGAAGTACGCTAACTTTGCCGCAAACTCAAAGAGCGGCACCGTAACAGGTCTCACAAGC
>JAFZFT010000015.1 GCA_017555765.1 Clostridia bacterium
CCATTCTCTCCTTTTTGCCTATAAAGCGGGTGAAAAGGAGATTTTCTATATTAGCGTCGGTATAGATAAGTCCGTTCTGGTTAAGTGCCTTTCCGCCCTTACCGAGTACGAGAGCGGCAAGGCCATAGTCCTGAGTGACAATTACATCACCTTTCTCGGTAAGGTTTGCAATACGGCAGTCGGAAGAGTCTGCGCCCTTATCAACAACGATTGTCTCTGCTCCCTCTCTTTCAATTGAGTGGGTATTGTCGCAGACGATGATACACGGGAGAGCTCTCTCCCTTGCTGTATTGACGGTAATATCCACAACGGGACAAGCATCAGCATCAATTATAATCTTCATAGTATCACCAATGATTCATACCGCACTCGCAGGTTTCATTGAGCTTGAAAAGCTTCCAGAACATAAGGAGTACTTTATAAACAAAGCCCTTGAAGCCTGCCTTGTGGCAGATGTGATCGCAGTCGGGCAGACATCGCTGCCGCTGTCATTTTCGTCAAACACGATAGCTTTAGTGATTTTGTATGTACCCTCGCCTATCTCGACAACGATATCACCGCTTGTCTTATCGAGAGTGCGGACATATTCCTTTGCATTTTCAATAGTAGCAAAGGGCTTTGCTGCAGTACCGTTGCCCGTACTGTCATTGCCGTTAACTGAAACATAAACACGGTAAGCCACATCATCCACTCCTTTAGCTGAAACGCCTATGCACATCGTAGTGAAAAGCATAGTGATAATTAAAATTAAGCTGATTGCTTTTTTCATACTCTCATCTCCTTGATGCAATTTATTCAAATATATCATATATGAAGAAATTTCTCAATATTAAATTTAAAAAAGAGAACAGCAACGCTGTCGCAAATCTTCTGTGCCAAGTTTTCCCCCAACCCATTGCCTTAACTCCCCTCTTGGTATATAATAACACTAACAGCAAAATCAAAGGAGTGCAAAAATATGGAAAAGAACAAACTCTCAGTATGGCAAAGTGCCTGCATAATCACAGGCTACGGTGTCGGCGGCGGTATTATGGCTATGCCCTACCTTGCCGAAAAGAACGGTATCTTAATGGCTATGGCTGTCCTTGTGCTGTCATTCCTCGCTAACTTAATCATCCACCTTATGATTGCGGATATCTCAATCAAAAGCGGCGGCAAATCACAGATTGTTGAGGTTTTCTCAAAGTACCTCTTCACAGGTAAATTCCAGAAGCCTATCACCCTTTTCTTCTTTGTGGTAATGGCTCTCGTTATGTTTACAAACCTTGCCGCTTACATATCAGGTGCGGCTGAAATTATCACCGACCTTATCGGCGTACCGATGTTAGTTTCAAAGCTTATATTCTATGTAGCTGCCGCAAGTGTTGTCATCTTCGGTCTTAAGGCTGTAGGTATCAGCGAAACTGTTGCAGTTTCCGTTATCTTCGGTGTGGTAGGTGTACTCGGTGTATGCTCACTGTTCAACATCAAAAATCCCCTCACTTTCAGCATTGGTCAGCCTAATCACATCCTTGCCTTCTTCGGTATGGCTATGCTTGCCTTCTCCGCTTTCTTCTCCGTACCTCAGGCAGTTAAAGGTCTTGGGGCTGATGCTAAAAAGGTTAAGAAGGCTGTTTTCCTCGGACTTACAAACAACCTTGTGCTTATGGTTGTTATCACTCTCTGCGCACTTCTTGCTTCAACAGAGGTTACAGAGGTTGCTATGATAGGCTGGAGTAAGGGTATCGGCTCCTGGGCTCAGATTGCAGGCTCACTCTTCACAATTCTTGCTATGCTTACAAGCTACTGGGCAATATCACTTGCTCTTGCAGATATCACAGAAGAGCAGCTTAAAAAGGATAAGAGAATCTGCTGGATTATTGCAACTCTCCCCTCACTTCTTATGACCTTCCTGAGTCTCGGCGGCTTTATGGAGTTTATGAGAATCGGTGGCGGTCTTATCGGTATTCTTATCGCTATCCTCGTTATCCCCGCTTACAGAAAGAGCCTCAAGGACGAGGGCGACAGTACCCTCGGAAACAAGTGCGGTACCTTTGTGCAGATTCTTGTTATCATCGCACAGCTTCTTATGGCTGCAGGTAATGTGGTGCCCGTATGATGAAAAGACTCTACTTTAACGGTAAAATTCACTCTATGGTGTCGGAGGAGGATGTATTCCCCGTGATGATCACCGAGGGTGAAAAGATAACATATACGGGTGACGAAATTCCCAAGGGCAACTTTGACGAAAAGATTGACCTTCAGGGTAAGCACGTGTACCCCACAATGACAGACTCTCATCTTCACCTGCTTTATACTATCGTACTTGCGGCGGCGAGCTTCAACATCTGCGAAATCACATCTGACGGTGTAAAGCCCGACAATATGGCTGACATCGGTAAGAGAGTACGTGACTACTGCAAAAAGAATCCCAAGCAGAAAATCATCACCGCCAACGGATTTATCATCTCCGCAGTTAATGAAAAGAGATTACCTAACCGCTTTGAGCTTGACGAGTGGTCAGGCAATAGAGCAATGATTGTTTACAGTATTGACGGTCATAGCAGTGCTATTTCAACCAAACTGATGGAAATGCTCAAGCTTCCGACCGATAACAGCGACGGTGTATTCTCAGGCGAGGCTCACGAGTTTATGCAAGGTAAGGTAACAAATCTCATTGCTTCAAATGTTACCCCTGCTATTATCGCAAAGGGTATTGCTAACTTCTCGAATCTTTGTGCTTCCTACGGCATCAGCAGAGTCTGTGCTATGGACGGCAACGAGGATGTGGAAAACGACATCCTCACAAAAGCTCTTGCTTTTCTTGCAGAGCGTATGAACATTGATGTGCGACTTTTCCCACAGTATATGGACTTTGACAGGCTGCAGAGCTTCACTAAAAAACAGAAGATTCTTCGTGCAGGCGGTTGCGGTGTTTGGGAGCTTGACGGCTCTGTCGGCTCACACAGTGCGGCTTTCAATGAGCCCTACAAAGATAATGGCACACAAGGTCACTGCTACTATGAAAAGGATAAAATCAAATCCAAAGTCAGTGAGGCTATCGATAAAAGCATCCGACTTTCCTGTCACGCTATCGGTGAAAGTGCCATTGATCAGATTACGGAAATTTACGGCGAGCTTGAAGACCGAATCCCCACAAGCGGTGCTATGATGCGAATTGACCACTTTGAGTTTCCGACAGAAAAGGCTGTGGAGCTTATCAGAAGGCTCCCTCTTGCCATTACGGTACAGCCCGGCTTTTCCTGGGTAGACAAGCATTTTCTTAAAAGCTATGAGCAGTTTTTACCTGAGAGCATCATAAACAGACAGTTGCCTCTCAAGGACTTGCTCGAAAGTGATGTATGCGTCTGCGGTTCAAGTGACTCTCCAGTACAGTCAGTTAACCCCTATGAGCAGATGCTCGGTATGGTGGATTTCTATCTCCCCGACCAATCAATTACACCATACGAGGCTCTCAAGACTTATACAGTTAACCCTGCAAGGATGCTCGGCGAAGAAAACACGGGTACACTCCAAAAAGGAAACGATGCTGACTTTTTCGTCTGCGACAGAGATATACTTGCTTGTAAGGGTACGGACATTACTCTTTGCAAGGCGGAGTATATGGTTGTCCGTGGTGAGAGGTATAAGGAGAAGAAAGGTACTGTTGGTGAGCTGTTAAAAATGGTTACCGCTAAACCTCATAAGATTTAAACAATAAAGCTCAAGGAGGATGAATTATGGAGATCTTCGACCGATATATTGAAATAAACGGTTCCCGTCAGAATATTATGACTATGCGTACCAAGACTGAAAACCCGATTCTGCTGATAGTTCACGGCGGTGCAGGTCTTCCTGACAGACCACTTGTCAAAGAGTACAGCAGTGAACTTGCCGATTACTACACTGTAGTCTGTTGGGATCAGCGCGGATGCGGTTTAAGCCGTACAAAAGGAAAGCTTGATATAGATACATTATTAACCGACCTTAAAGAACTCGTTGAATATCTCAGAAAAGAATATAACCAGGATAAAATATATATTGCGGGGCATTCTTTCGGCTCATATATTGCCCTCAGATTTACATATATGCATCCCGAATACATCGAGTACTATATCGGAACGGGACAGAAGGTTTCTGCAATTGAAGCTGAAATTGATAAATACAACTTCCTTAAAGCTGAAGCCACAAAAAGAAACGATAAAAAGGTATTGCAGCAGCTTGAACATTTCGGTGAACCGGAAGGAAATACATATAAAAATGACAACAAAAAAGCAAAAAGCTTCGTACTGGCAACTCTTTTCAAATATTCAGGTTATTTCAGTACCAACGGCCCTTCTATGGGCAAATACCTCTCCCAATACAGCAAGCTTTACTCCAAGACCTACGGCATACATCTTCCTGCAACTTTGATCGGCTTAGTAAAATCACTTATAGCTTTAAATGCTGAAATGGACGAAACAGATATGATTACTCCCATAACCGAGCTAAGTGTACCTGTGCTTATCATTTTCGGTGAAGAAGATATGGTTTGCCCGAAGCCTACAGCAAAGCGTTGGTTTGATAAGCTCACTGCACCGAAAAAGGAGTTTATTGAGATTAAAAACGCTTCTCATATGGTAAACTTCGAAAAGGCCGCTGAATGGAACGAGGCAGTTAAGAGTCTGCTGAAGGAAAACAACTGAAATAAAATTGACCTCCCCGGTTGTACTATGATGTACAAATCAGGGAGGTCGTTTTTGTGGAAAAGGCGTGTTGAAGTTTGAGGCGTGAGTATGGTATAATAGACTAAAAGACTGTATAATATTAGGAGTTGTTTATATGCTGGATAAAATAAAGGAAAAAGCTGACAACATCATCACAGATTCTCAAAAGAAAAAACAGGAAAAACAGCAACGTGATCTCGAAAAGGAAGAGCGTAAAGTTCAAAGAAATCTCGAAAAAGAAGAAAGAAAAGCACAAAGAGATTTGGAAAAAGAGGAACGCAAGGCTCAGCGTGATTTTGAAAAAGAAAAAAGAGATGAAATACGCTCATTAAAAAAAGAACAACGAGTTACTAAGCAACAAAAAGCTGATTGTGAATTCAAAAAGAAGCAACTTGCCGCCAAAGAAAGAGATGCTATAAAGGAGCAAGAACAACTCCAACGCGAAAAAGATGAAATCGAAACTGAAAGAAATCGCCTTCTTTCGTTGGATGATAAAGCTTTAAAAGTAGAATATATATTAGCAATGAAAGGTCTGTATGGCAAAATCGAAAACCTTGAACTTTCCTTGGAAGACTTACGAACAGATATTTCCGACATTAGATCTGATATATCAGATTTAAACGAATATATTGATGATTTGAATGATCAAATTGATTCTATCGAAGATAGTATTTCTGACGAAGAGAACAATAATTATTAAATAAAGTAGAAATGCCACCCTCACGGGTGGCATTTCTCTTTTTATTCCTCTTTAATTCTCTACAAACTCCGCAATATCTTACGGATGGCACGAAGTCATTCATTCACAATCGCAATCTTAATAACACCGTCGAGCTTATTCTCAAAAATATCATAAGCCTTTTCGATGTCCTTAAGAGCGAATCTGTGGGTTATGAGATAAGGAGATAATTAAAAAATGAAAAAATCACCCTCTTTTCAGAAGGTGATTTCGATGTTTTTCAAAAATGCGGGGTAAAAATGGGATATTTTTTGATGCCCATGCCCCGAAAAACGCCCTATTTATAAGGGATTATTGCGTAAGCAACAAGGTTCTCGACCGCAGGGAGAGGTTCTTATTTATCCAGACTCTTCATTGTGGGGAAGAGAAGTACGTCTCTGATTGCCTGTGAGTCGGTCATGAGCATTACCATACGGTCGATACCGTAGCCGATACCGCCGGTGGGAGCCATACCGTGCTCAAGAGCACAAAGGAAGTCCTCGTCGGTGGTGTTTGCTTCTTCGTCGCCCTGTGCGAGCTGCTCTTCCTGAGCCTTGAAGCGCTCTCTCTGATCGATGGGATCGTTAAGCTCGGAGTAGGCATTTGCCATTTCCCAGCCGTTCATAAAGAACTCAAAACGCTCAACATAGTCGGGATTCTCGGGCTTTCTCTTTGTGAGGGGAGAAATCTCAACGGGATGGTCCATAAGGAAGGTGGGCTGAATAAGGTTGTGCTCAACAAACTCCTCGAAGAAGAGGTTGAGGATGTCGCCCTTCTTGTGGCGCTTCTCAAATTCAATACCCTTTTCCTTTGCGATAGCCTTTGCTTCGTCGTCGGTCTTGATTTCGTTGAAGTCTACGCCTGCGTACTTCTTGACTGCATCAAGCATTGTGATTCTTTCAAAAGGCTTGCCGAGATCCATCTCAACACCGTTATAAACGATGGTTGTTGTGCCGAGTACGGTCTGAGCAACGTGACGGAAAAGATTTTCTGTAAGATCCATCATTCCGTGGTAGTCTGTATATGCCTGATAGAGCTCCATAAGTGTGAACTCGGGGTTGTGTCTTGTATCAAGACCTTCATTACGGAAAACTCTGCCGATTTCGTACACTCTTTCCATACCGCCTACGATGAGTCTCTTAAGGTAAAGCTCAAGTGAAATACGGAGCTTTAAGTCCTCGTCAAGAGCGTTGAAGTGTGTCTCGAAGGGTCTTGCGGCAGCGCCGCCCGCATTTGATACGAGCATCGGGGTCTCAACCTCGATGAAGCCCTGTCCGTCAAGGAACTTTCTGATTTCCTTGATAATCATTGAACGCTTGAGGAAGGTGTCCTTTGCCTCGTCGTTCATGATAAGATCAAGATAACGCTGACGGTATCTTGTGTCTGTATTGGTAAGACCGTGGAACTTTTCGGGCAGAGGAAGAAGTGACTTTGAAAGAAGTGTAATCTTTTCTGCGTGGATTGAAATTTCACCTGTCTTTGTCTTGAATACAACGCCCTCGATACCGATGATATCACCGATGTCGAGCTTCTTGAATGCCTTGTATTCATCTTCGCCGAGGCTGTCACGTGCAACATAGGACTGAATGTTGCCCTTGAGGTCCTTAACGTTACAGAAGGATGCCTTACCCATAATACGCTTTGACATCATACGGCCTGCGATACGTACGGTCTGACCCTCGAGCTCGTCGAAGCTTGCCTTTATAACTGCACTGTGGTGTGTCTGGTCGTACTTTGTGATAACAAAGGGATCGTTGCCTTCAGCCTGAAGAGCCTGAAGCTTGTCAACACGTACCTTTCTTAATTCATTAACGTCCTGAGCCTGCTCGGGAGCATTAACCTTGATTTCTTCTGACATAAGTTTATCTGTCCTTTCGGGGAGTAGATTATTTTGTGATTTCGATAACCTCGTACTTGATGATACCGCCGGGAGCTTCAACATCAACGATGTCGCCTGCCTTGTGGCCGATAAGTGCCTTTGCAACGGGTGATTCGTCACTTGTAAGATAGTCGACACCCTTATCCTTTGAGGTTGAGGTTGATGAGATAATCTGGTACTTGTAAACATCGCCGAATTCGATATCCTTGATTGTTACCTTTGAGCCCATCTGGATAACGTCTGTTGAAAGAGCATCCTCGTCGATAAGCTTTGCTCTTGAAAGAATATCCTCGATTTCGCTGATACGAGCTTCGAGCTTACCCTGGTCGTTTCTTGCTTCATCGTATTCGGAGTTTTCTGATAAGTCACCGAATGAAAGAGCAACCTGAATCTTTTCCTTGATTTCCTGACGGCCTCTTACTCTGAGGTCTTCAAGCTCTGCCTCCAATTCCTTAAGGCCTTGAGAAGTAAGAAGAATTTCCTGTGCCATTGTATATCTTCCTTTCATAATTGAAATATTAGTTTACAGATTTATACATTATGGTATTATATAAAATATATTCGTTTGTGTCAAGGGGTAGAGGGATTTTTTGTAGCCGTACGGAGTGGGAGTTTGTTCTTTCTGCTTTCTGTCTCCCCTGCCGTTGCATTTTGTTTTCTTTTGTGTTAAAATCATTGCCAGTCAATGAAAGGATGCGGGTACAGTATTATCCGCAAAAGTACGGTTATGCTCAGAAAATTAATGTCTCTTGCACGGAAATACAAAGAAATTATTCTTTACCTGATATTCGGAGTTGCTACAACAATCATCAGCTTTTCCGTCTTCTGGGGCTGTGAAGCTCTTTTCGGAAAGGACAACTACCTCGTAAACAATATCGTCGCCTGGTTTTGCGCCGTTACCTTTGCCTGCTTTACGAATAAATTCCTGATTTTCAAGTCAAAAAGTACTGAATTGAGGGTTATGGCAAAGGAGATAGGTCTTTTCTACGCCTCAAGAGTAATGACTCTGCTCATAGAAGAAGCAGGCCTGTGGCTGCTTGTTGACATCGCAGGTCTCGAAAGACTCAGCTTCAGCTTCTTCGGTATTGAAATAACAGGTCACCTTATCTCAAAGCTGATTGTAGGCTTTGTTTCGGTGGTAATAAATTACCTTTTCAGTAAGTTTGTTACATTTTCGAAAAAGAATCAGCATAAAAGCTGACGAAGCATAAAAGGCAGAGGAGTCACCTCTGCCTTTTTGTTTGTTATTCAGTTTTCGTAAAAACACACAGAACAGTCATCCGTGTTACTCATACCATTTTACTGTTAGTTACATTCTGTATGTATTTGCATTTCGGATAATTTGAGCAACCATAAAATTGATTGCCTGCATTTGCACCTCTAGTAGCAGTTCTCAAAATTAGATTACCGTTACACCATGGACATTTAGCAGGTTGTTGCGGTGTTTCAACGGGTTTTGATTCTGCAATTACAGCAGGAGATTCGGCCACATCAACAGAATCCTCTGGTGCGGAAATACTCTCTGTTGTTGTCGTATGTTCTGACATTTCGCTTTTTTGTACAATAAGTGTAGGTGTAACAGATGGAATTTTCCGAACAGACTTACCATTCAAATTGTTATGAATATTGGAAATATGCTGTACTTTTGCGATTTCATCGACTTGTGTAAATGGATATAGTTTGTTGTAAATTTCAGAAATATCACTATCAGACAATACATCCAACGGAGTCTGTTTGCAAATTTCAGAAACAACGGGAGCAATATTGTAACGATAGATAACATTTATATCATTACTGTGTATTTGTACGCTTTTTAAAGTGCATCTATCTGAAAAAACAATAACTGATCGCATTGGAATTTGCTCACCAATAAGAGTTCTCAAATGCTTTATGTGAGAATGATTCTGCATCACTGGATTATAAAAATGTTCCTTATGACTTCTTCCTCTACCAGTCGGCAATGTCTGATACCAGTTTTTCTGACTTTCACTTCCAAAAATCCAACCGCTATAATTTTTACTTTCAAAAACAAAAATACCCTTTGAGCAAATCATAAGCACATCAATTTCTGTTGTTTCTCCATTCGCTTTAGGAATGTAAACATTAAAGAGAAATTTTGCACCGTTTGCCTCCATATGTTTCAGTCGTTTGTATGTGAGATATTCACCATATCGCCCAATATTATGACGAACAGATAGATAAGGGTGCTTTGTAACTTGGTAGTAGGCACATTTTTTATAGTCCCTGTTTTTCTTAACAAATATGATGATAAGAATTACAGCCGGTATTAGAAACACAGGATCAAACAGCAAAAGAATGAACGAGAATAAGACCTTGAGCAATTCCATACTGTACACCCTCCCGAATAATAACAATGAATATTACAAATATGACAGCATAATCAGTCGAAATAAAACCAAGAGCTATCCCTGTTTTACCCGTACTTCTCAAGCAGCTCACTTGCCGCAAGGCATACTCTTGCCGCGTCGGCATTGTAAAGGGGGTATGCGTGGTCATCCATAAGCTCGGCATAGTTTGTCATATATGTAACAATACGGCCCATATCGTTCATCTTAACTGCCGCCTGAAGATTTGCGCCCCAATAGAAGATATCGTCATATTCGAAGTTTGCCCAATCGTAGCTTTCGCAGAATTTATCGTAAAGCTTGTTGGCTCTTTCTGTGTTGGGTGCAATAAGTCCGTGGATTATGGGGAAAAGCTGAGCAGTTGCACAAGGGTAGTACTTATTCCATGAGAAAATATCAGAGGTAGTGCCTATGATTCTCCATGCGCCGACCTGATAGTGTCCGAGAATGGGTAACCAGAGTTGCGACTCGATTGTATCCGCAACCTCTGTAGCAGTGGCGGCACATTTGTCAGCAGTTGCCTTGTAATTTTCGCCAAGGTCATTGAGTACATTACCGTAAAGCTCTGCCGCATCAAGCAGACCCTCATAAACCTCACAGTTATCCATAAGGTATTTTACTCTCCAGTCGGGCTTTGCAGTTGTAAGTCCCTTGTGGAAGGTTGCAAAGAGAGCATTTATAATACGCTCAATTTCGTCTGCGTGGGAGATTATGTATTCGCTGTCCCCCGTTTCGTTATAGTACTTATTGAGTACTGAAAGGAAGGTTGCCGCATAGGAATCGGTTGAGTCGTAGGAGTAATTACGCTTATACATTGCGATGGTTTCGCCCGTTACCTTGCCGTCCTTGACGGTGATAAGATAGTCATAAATTGTACTGTCAACACCGTTATAGTCGGTTTCGGCGGTATTGAGATGGGCAAAGTGCCACTCCATATACGCCTTTACCTCGTCGGCATATTCGTCGGACTTGTCAAGAAGTGCGAGAGCCGCAAAGTCAGCAAAATAGGGGTTCATCCTCAGCTCACCGTTGGCACTGTAGGTCATTGGGATTGCACCGTTATCAAGCTGAAGTGATGCGAGCCATTCCATTTCCGTTTCGTAAACCTCACGGAAAAGTGCTATATTTTCCTCTGTGTACACACCCTCACGGGGTTCAAGAGGTACAAGGTCGTCACCGGGTGCGGTGATACCGAGTATTGCCATAATAACCGCATAAAAAGCGGCAATGATTTTCTTCATATTATCTTACCTCCTCAATAATGCCGCTGAAAGTCTTAAAGCGGCGGTGAGCACATAATCATACTCTGCCTTTATTTACCCGAAGATTTCCGCCAAAGCAATCACTTTGACTAACAACACAATCATCCAAACGGCTACAAATAATCTCCATACATAACTTAAGATTATTCTGATAATTATTCCGAAGCTTTTCGTTTCGTTCTGATTATCATCTTTAGCCTTGTTCTCTTTTATTTTTCTGTAACTCAAAATAAAGTCAACAACTACATCTATTGCAAATAAAACAATCATAGAGTAAGAGCAAATATTTATGTCAAGCAGACTGAAATAAGCCATAGCAAATATCAACACATAAAATACCCAAGACAAAGCAGAGATTATCTTTAATGTTTTACTGCTGATGCTCTTCATCACTTAACCTCCTCAATAAGCTCAATAAATGCACCTGAAAGGGTTGATGCCGCCTTGGGACCTACAGAAATAAGCTCGTGGGACTCCTTAGCATTGTAATCCTGATCGGGTACGATATAGCCGATTGCATCGTTGCAAAGTCCGAAGGTAAGCACATCGTCATCCTCGCCGAAAAGAGTCTCAAGGGCAGGATAGGGATAATCAGTACCGTTGAAGGATGTTTCGGCAGTAGTAAAGCCGCCGTAAATGATTTCGGGGAAGGCTTCACCGGGCATCATAAGAATCTTGATATTTTCACCGATTTCAGCATAGCCGATTTCGGTTGTCATCTTGATTGTGCCGTGGTCGGAATAGCCAATGGCACTTGTAATACCTGCTCTTGCAACAAGTCTGAAAACGAAGTTATCAACCTCGACCTCAACCTGTCTGTGAGCAACATTGAGTATAGGCTTTACGGGCTGTGCCTTTGCCATAAGCTCTCCGAAGGCATCAGCGAGCTTTTCGCCGTACTGGGTGATTTTTTCAACGTCGGTTTCACCTGTAATGCCGTTTGATTCACCGAGGTTGCCGTGGATTGCTCCGCCTACTGCACCCTGAATGAAGATAAAGTCTGCATCGTATTTTTCCTGCACTGCCTTATCAAGATAGAAGGGATAGTCGGCTGAAATCTTTGTGTTTGCCCACTCGATATATACGGGGTGCGCGCCGAAGTTAGAGATAAGAATCTCTCTCTTTGAGCTATCATCGGGCACGAAACGGAAAAGATGGATATTCTCATCGTATGAGCGGGGTGATCTGCCGTCAGTGAAGAAATTCTTATAGTTTCCGCTTGCGTAAAGAAGTGTACCCTCGCTGCGGGTTTCATATGCAGTACGGATAGCGTCGGCTGTTTTCTCAACAAGAGCATCCATATACTTTTCGTTCTTGCCTGTTTCGGGAAGTGTACCCCAGATACCCTGAGTATCAACTGCAGTATGTGTATGTGTAACACCCACATTGACACTGACAATACCCTCTGCGCCGATGATATCTGCGAGCTTTTCTCTTATAAGCTTGACATCGTTGTTCATAAGTCCGATGGCATCAATCCAAGCGAAGGCAATTGCACCTCTGCCTGAGTTATCGTCGAGGACAACAGCCTTTACCCAAAGCTCGTCGATAACGCCCTCTGCATTCTGTGCGGGGAATTTGAGATAGCCGCCGAGATAATAGTTTTCTTCGTCGTAATCGTCGGGAGTAAGCTCATTCTTGCCGAAGCCTACACTCCACTTGTCAGCAACTGCCTCATCGATGAAGGCTTCACTGCCCGCAAGGAAGTTTGAGGTAAGGTCAACTGTCTCCTTTTTGTCGAAGCCCAGACCTGTACCCGCCTGAAATGCGGCAGTAAGAAGGAAGGTGAAGCCCGTGATAAGAGCGGTCATACTTGCGATGATTCTTGTGATAATGTTCATATTTATTCTCCTTTCGGATTTTCTCCACCTTGATTATATATTATCACTATGGAAAATACAATAGAAAACAATAAAAAATCGGGCATCAGAAGTGATACCCGATTAATTTTTATCAGTTATTATAGGTCAACACGTAATCCGTTGTAATATCACCTATGAGAGTCAGTTCGAAATTCACAAAGCCGTAAGCACCTGTGCATTCACCCTCAAGAGGCATATAGTTGGAAAGCCCGATAAGTCTGCCCTGAGGGTCAACGGTAATTTCGGTTACTGCACCGGGATAACGCATATCCGCGTCGGTAATGCTGATAGCACCAAGGTCAATTGCGGTGAAGTCGAGATAATCCATAGCGGTCATATGGCTTGTAGGCTCATCCCATACTCCGCCTTCGCTGTAGTAATAGACCTCATAAGGGAAGTAAAGGGTGATTGAGTATCCGCCGTCTTCGTTTTCGGTAATGTTTGCTGAAAGCACATCGTATTCAGTTACCTGTGCATCTCTGCCCCAAGGCATCATCTTTTCAGAGAGGAGTCTTCCGTCACCGTCTGAGCCACCGATGAAGGTATAGGTTTCGTCACTGGGTACGGAAAGATTGGCAAGGGTACCGTTGACAACGCTGTCTACTATCAGGGGAAGGTCTTCCGCATAAAAGTTGAAAGTCTCTTCCTTATGAAGGGTAACTAAACCATTATATCCTTTGAGGTTGTTTACCGCATTGTTGTACGCCTCGCATATACCCACGCGGTTACCCTCTGTGGGCATCATAAGACCTGATGAGGTTGTTTTAAAGCCACTGCTGCCCACAACCTCAGTGGTAGCCTGAGTATAATCGGGATAGGCACTTGTGGGTGGAGTGCTGTCTGTATGTGGCTTTGTAGCAACTATACTGTCGGTATAGGGGTTTGTAGTACTTGTACTGTCGGGATAAACAGAAGGAGCACTTGTTGTATAAATGTCACCTGCTGTTGTCACGCTTTCGTTTACATCAGGTAAAATCAATTCACCCTGCTGAGCGGTTGTTAAAGCGGTGGTTGACTCATCTTTTGAGAAAAGCTCTGTGCCGCCCATAGCAAAAAATGCGGCTACACCTGCGGCAAGAAGCATAACAAGAACAGCTATAATCACAAGAAGAATTTTGTTGGTATTCTTCTCTTTTCTTCTCTGCCCATCCATATTATTCCCTGCAGTTACAGGGGCTGAAGCAGGTGCAGACGGTGTGAAATCGTTTCTCATCGGTTGAGGGTTGTATACAGTACTTGTCTGTGGAGCTACAGTAGGTTGAGGTATGTACGGTGTCTGTGAGGGTACAGTAGGCTGGGGTGTGTACGGTGTCTGTGCAGGAATATCCTTGAGACTCACACCGCAGTTGAGACAGAATAAATCCTCCTCGGATACCCTTACTCCGCATCTTGGACAATTCATATTTAAAGTTCTCCTTGTAGTGATTTTTTGTAATTATATCACCCCGTCTGATATTTTTCAACACAAAAACCAACATTTATTCCCTTGATTTTTTCCTTTATTATTGATATAATATTATGAATTATTTAAATTATATAATATAGAGGTGCTTATTATGATTAAAATTTCTCCGTCAATTCTCTCATGCGATTATTCAAAAATGGGTGAAGAATTTGAAAATATGAAGCGTTGCGGTGCAGACTGGCTCCACATAGATGTTATGGACGGTCATTTTGTACCCAACATCACACTCGGTGCTCCCCTTGTGAAGTGCCTTCGTAAGTGCAGTGACCTTGTTTTCGATTGCCACCTTATGATAAGTGACCCTAAAAAATATATCCCCGACTTTATAAAAGCCGGAGCTGATGTTATCTGCTTCCATGTTGAGGCTGATTCCCCCATCGAGGAAACAATCGACCTTATCCGTGAAAGCGGTAAGGTTGCCGCTCTTGCAGTAAAGCCCGGCACCGACATCGAGGCTGTATATCCTTACCTTGACAAGCTCGGCATGGTGCTCGTTATGACAGTTGAGCCCGGCTTCGGCGGTCAGAGCTTTATGGAGGATATGATGCCCAAAATCGTCAAGCTCCGTGAGGAATGCGCAAAACGCGGTCTTGATATGAATATTCAGGTTGACGGCGGTATCAGCGCAAAGACAGTTGAAACCGTTGCAAAGGCAGGCGCAAACGTACTCGTTGCAGGTTCTGCTATTTTCGGCTCAGAGGACCCCAAGGAAACAATCTCACTTCTCAGAGCTTCTGCCGCTAAGTACTTCTAAGGCATTGCCCTCAATAAGAGGTACAGCGTACTCCTTAAGACGGACAAGACAGACTTCGTCGCAGAAAACAACCTCAGAAAACTCAGAGCATCTTCTAAGAAGACTGCTTTCACCCTCAAGATACAGTGCATATCCCTCATCGGTCTTATAAAGGCTCGAAAATGGAATATCAGGTACTGCGCGGGCAAGGTCGAAAAAGCAATCGGCATTTTCGCTTGAAAGCACTGCGTAACAGCTCTGAGCCTTGTCGGGCAGTACGTTATTGAGAATTATCACACAGCCACCCTCTCCGTCAGGCAGAATATCAATGCGGGTGTTTTCTCCGATAATCCTCTCGTTGCCCGAAAGCTTTGCCGCTTCGGTTATTATGGTGTAAATTGCAGTTCTGCTCTTAATTACATTGCGGGATATATTCTCGTATGTAAGACGGCAGCCCTCAAGCTCCTCTTTAGTGAATTCTATTACGGCGGACTCGTTACCGTCGGCGGATATTTTCATTATCTGCACCTTCCTTTCACTACGATGATACTACATCCCGTCTTAATCTTTCAACGCTAAAATTTTTCCAATCAAGGAGGACTCCCCTTTGGACAGAGGCGTAAAAATCAGGCTTACAGATAAAAAAGAATATATCAGCTCAAATGCGGATACCCTGCTTCTTTCGGCGGGGCTTCTTGCTGTGGGCTTTTTCGTAAACGGACTTTCCGCTCTTTATATGGCAGGAATATGTCTTCTCATCGGTGCAATAAGTGAGTATATCTGCTTTTCCCTTATACTCAAAAAGAAGACCTTCGGAGATTTAAGTGCATTTGCTTCAAGTCTTCTCGTTGCAATGCTTTTACCCGCCACAGCACCTCTTTACATAGGTGCCCTTGCTTCCGCCTTTGCGATATGGGTGGCAAAGCTTCCCTTCGGTGACGGCAGAAACACTCCCTTCCTTCCTGCGGCGGCGGGCTTCTGCTTTGTTGCAATACTCTTCCCCGCTGAGGTATTCAGCTTCGCTTCGGGCACTACTCTTCTTGATATGCTTGCTGAGGGTAACAGTGTGAAGCTCAACCTTATAGGCTTCTCCCGACTTATGACAGGCTACTACCCCGGTGCAATCGGCACTACAGTATCCGGTGCTCTTGCGGGTGTATTTCTCTACCGCCTTGTGACAAAGCCAAAGAGTCTTCTCCCCTCACTCGGCTTCATCGCTTCATCAGCGATTTTTGTGTTGATTTTCCCAAGACTCAACTGCGATCATTTTACGGGTCTTGTGAACGAATTATGTGCGGGAAGTCTTCTCTTCACCGCTCTTATGCTTATAAACGACCCCGTTACCTCTCCCTCGAAACCCGTAAGAGCAATACTTTACGGCTTTATGGGCGGTACTGTCGCTATGCTTTTGCGTTACTTCGGCAATATGTACGACGGAAGTGTTTTCGCAGTACTTATAATGAACTGTCTGTGGCCCGCCCTCTTCGGTGAAACGGTAAGCGGCAAAGTAAGACAGAAGAAAACCGTCTCCAAAAAGACAGAAGGAGGCGAGAAGTAATGGACAGAATCAGAGCAATACTCAGGAAAATCCGTCTTTCACTTTTCAAGGGCGCTTTTATACACAATCCGATTCTTACTCAGGCGGCGGGTGTATTTGCTATTGTTGTTGCGGCAAAAAGTCTTCGTGACGGCTTTGCACTTGCACTTACGGCGGGTATTATTCTTCTCGTAAACGAAGCGGCGGCCGCTCTTCTTCTTAAGAGACTTCCCAGATGGCTTCGTGTTGCTTTTTACGCTCTCATCGGCAGTGCGGTAATATATCTTGCAGAGCCCTTTATACTCCCCCTCACATCGGGTGGGAGAGTGCTTCCCCTCGGCTTCTGCCTTCTTTCGGTAAATGCTCTCACAGTTATAAGATGCGAAAGATTTGCCTGCAAAAACAAGCTCCGCCACTGCATAGTTGATGCCTTTTCCGGTGCGGTCGGCTACGGTGCGGTTGCTCTCGTAACGGGAGCAATAAGAGAGCTCATCGTTTACGGCACATTCTTCCGCGGTGCTGATGCAGTGCCTCTTATTCCTAACGGTGCACTGCCCTTTATAGCCTTTGCAATTCTCGGCTTCCTTGCGGCGGCACATAAGGCTGTTGTTATTAAATTCTACCCCAAGGAGCAGACAAATACCTTCTCAATGAAGAGCAGTGACGAAAAAATCGTACTTCGTGACCCCGGTCTCGGCAATAAAAAGAAGCACTCTGCTTCTGACGATTCCGACGATTACGATATCATAGACCTTCGTCCCGCAGTAAGAGATATTCAGGAAGGAGAGGGTGAATAATATGCTTCAGATATTTTTAAAGATGCTCTCGGTAACACTTTTTACCTCTCTCATTCAGAGCACCGTCTTCAGCGGCGGACTCGGTATTGACGAAAGCATAAAGGGTGCAAGAAAGCCCCGCTATCTTGTTATGTACGGCTTATGGGTAACCTTCTTTTCAGTCACCCTTGCAGTTGCGGGTCGCTTTATAACTCCCCTTCTTGCAAAAATCACACCCCGGTCTGCTTCTCAGGACTTCATCGCTTATATTATCATTCTTGTGTGCATTTATATCGGTGCAGCGGCCTTGTGCAAGTACATTCTCGGTGCAAGTAAGAAGTATATGAATTCTCTCGGCTTCTGTGCCTTCAACAGTCTCGTACTTTCTATGCCCGTCCTCGGCGGTACCTCCCTTTCAAAGGCAGTTGCTGCTGCAATCGGTGCGGGTATAGCCTACATCCTTTCCGTACTCATTATAAGAGGCGGTATGAGACACATAAATGCAAACAAATATATCCCCGCATTTTTCAGAGGTACTCCCGCTCTGTTTATTTACATTTCACTTGTTGCTCTTGCCCTTTCAGGCATCTCAGGAGTCTGATACAAGGTACAGTAATCCCCTACTCACCTTCAGGAGGTCAGTATGAAAAAAATCATCTCAAGGCTTCGTGCTCGCATGAAGGAGGACAACCGTCTGCGGGTAAAGAAAAGCTACTACACCTTTTCAAGGGAATACCCCGCGGGTAATATCCCTATAAAAAGAAGAAAAAACAAAAAGCTCTATTCGGGCGTTCTCAAAACAGTACTCACCTGCGTTTTATGTGCACTTCTCATCTGCCTTTCATTCTTTGCGGTTACTGTAGGAATTGAAGTTTCCGAGAGTAAGCCTGACGAGGTAGAAAGTACTGTAGAGCAGGCAGATGAAAGCCTTCTTGCTTCTGACGGAGTAAGAGCAATCTATATGCCTTATGAATACCTCGGAAATGAAAAGCAGATAGAAAGGCTTATCCGTGAGGCCGAAAGAAGAGACTGCAACAGCGTAGTCATCACCTTCAAAACCGAAGACGGAAAGCTTAACTATTCATCCGCTCTCGAGTACGCTATAAAGGGACGCTGCAGCTCATTTTACAACGATACGGTAAGAGCCGCTGTGAATATGTTTGAGGCAAAGGGCATTCATATAATCGCAAAGCTTTACTGCTTCACAGATGAGGCGGTCGCTTCTACCTCAACGGAGCTTGCGGTCAAATATATGGATACGGACATAAACTGGCTCGACGGCAGTGACGAAAACGGCGGCAAGCCCTGGATTGATCCCTGCCTTGAGGAAAGCAGAGGCTATATTATCGGCATTATGAATGAGCTTTATGCTCTCGGTATAAAGGGCTTCATTCTCGAAAACTGCTTCTTCCCCGACAGTAAGAATATCGGCTCTGCAACCTTCTCTGACGGCGGTAAGCCCCAGGTCAGAAATGATGCTCTCAGAAGACTTTTCACTGATGCCGAGGAGGCTCTCCCCGAGGATTGTTTCATTCTTATGAGCTACACCGCTACAGATGCGTTAAACGGCAACGAGGCTCTCTTCTCAGGCTCTCTTTCCGATGCGGACTATAACGGCTACACTGCCGACCTTTCCGTAAGAGACCCGGGCTATACTGTTGACAAAAAAACAAAGTATTCGTCTATGCTCGCTCTGTTTGCTCTTATCAGTGCAAACAATCCCGATAAGGAGTTTATCCCCGTTATAAGCATAGATGAATATTCATCAAGATACATTTCGGCAATCACAGATGCCGGCTACAACAACTATATAATTTACGCCGCTGACGGCAACTATTAAGGATGGTACACTATGACAGAAAACAAAACCGCTTTTATTGCAATCGTTGGTAAGCCTAACGTAGGTAAATCATCAATTCTCAACCGCTTACTCGGTCAGAAAATCGCTATCGTTTCAGATAAGCCTCAGACTACCCGTACAAGAATTATGGGTGTGCTTACAAAGGATAATGTTCAGCTTGTTTTCACCGATACTCCCGGCTTCCACAGACCCAAGACAAAGCTCGGTGAAAAAATGATAAAGGCAGTCGGAGACAGCATCTCCGGTGTTGACGCTTGTCTCTTTGTTGTTGAGCCCGCAGGTGAGCTTAAGGAAAGTGAGCTTGAGCTTATTGAAAAATTCAAGAGAGAAAAGATGACCGTTATCCTCGCTATAAATAAGATTGACACAGTCGAGGATAAAACCGCTCTTATCGGTAGAATATCAGAGCTTACCGCTCTCTTCGACTTCACTGCGGTTGTACCCGTTTCTGCCGCAAAGAGCGACGGACTCGATGCTCTTCTCGGTGAGCTTATGAATCTTGCATTCCCCTCAGAGCATTTCTTCCCCGCTGATACTCTCACCGACCAGCCTGAAAGAGTTATCGCATCTGAAATCGTACGCGAAAAGATGCTTCGTCTTTTAGATAAGGAAATCCCCCACGGTGTTGCCGTTGCAATAGAAAAAATGCGTGAGCGCAGTGATAAAAACCTTATGGATGTTGAAGCAACAATTTACTGTGAAAGAGAAAGCCACAAGGGTATAATCATCGGTAAAAAAGGGGCAACACTCAAGCGTATTTCCACCTATGCACGTCAGGATATGGAAAAATTCTTTGACTGTCAGATAAATCTGCAGTGCTGGGTAAAGGTCAAGGAGGACTGGAGAAACAGAGAGGGCTTGATACATAACTTCGGATTAGACTAAGCTTAATGCGCAATGCACAATGCGCAATTCGCAATTGCGGGATAAAGTTATAATTTATAAAAGTTATTCCCGCCAATTCAAATCCGAAAAGTTCAAAGGAAAGTGATCATTTTGAAGGAAAACAATCCTATACTTGATAAATCAAAGGACTTCGCACTACGTACAATCAAGCTCTACAAATATCTAACTGATGAAAAGAAAGAATTTATTTTATCAAAACAAATTCTCAGAAGCGGAACGAGTATTGGAGCCAACGCAAGAGAAGCTGTCCGAGGACAAAGTGATGCTGATTTTTATTTTAAATTTAATATATCCTTGAAAGAAGCAGAAGAGACTCTCTATTGGTTAGAGCTTTTGCATGAAAGCGGTTATATTGAAAAGAAACTCTTTGAAAGCTTATATAACGATTGTACTCAGATAGTAAAAATCCTTATGTCTATAACCCGAAATCAGAAAGACTGATACGGAACTCTATTAAAATTCAAACATTAACACATTGGTGGCGGGAGCTTTGCTCTTGCGATATGGATTTTCCCCGCGATTGCGCATTGCGAATTGCGCATTGCGAATTGAAATTTATTTTTTCCCGATTAGATGTCAAATTTCTGCATAAGATAGGAGTATAAATAACTCAGACTATCTTGGAGGCAGAAATATGGATAAGTATGAACTTTGGGAAAACTTTATAAAAAGCGGCAAGGTTGCCGATTACCTTAAATACAGACGGGCTTCGTTTTTTGAGGATTACACGGAAACAGCCGAGGAAATCTACTCCGATGACCCTAATCTGGAGGACTTTAACTATGACGCTCAGGACGGACGGTATAATAATCCGTGAGCAGACAACAGGTGAACAGGACAGACTTGTAACTGTACTGACAAGGGACATGGGTCTTATCAAGGCCTTTGTCAACGGCGGCAGAAACCCGAAAAATAAAAATGTTTCTGCTACCGACCTTCTGTGCTATGCGGATTATACCATCGATAAAACTAAAAAAGATGTATATATCATAAAGGAAGCTACTGCAAAGCAGGTATTCTTCAACCTGAGAAACGATATAACCAATCTCTCTCTTGCTCAGTACCTTGCAGAGCTTGCGAGGGATTTTTCTCCCAAGGAGGAAAGGTGCGATGAATTTTTATCTCTTCTTCTCAACTCTCTGCACCTTCTTTGTACGGGCACAAAAAGTGACCTTCTTATAAAAACCGTCACTGAATTACGGTACTGCTGCATCGCAGGCTTTATGCCCTCAATAGTAGGCTGTAACTCCTGCGGAGAGTACGAAAAGGGAAGTATGTATCTCAACCCGAAAAAGGGTACTCTTTTCTGTGAAAGCTGCAATACGGACACTGAAGGTGTAAAGCTTACGGCGGGTATGCTCTATGCTTTAAGACACATCTGCTTCAGTACGCCCGATAAAATATACAGCTTCAGCCTCGGTGAGGACAGTCTTCTCGCTCTCGGTGCAATTACCGAGCGTTATGTAAAAAGTCTCACCTTCAAGCAGTACAAAACACTGGATTTCTATAAAACCATGAGAAGTATCTGAAAGGATATATCAATATGAACAAGCACTACAAAGCTCTTGAGCTTGACAAGGTCCTCGCTATGCTCAGTGAGGAAACAACCTGCGAGGATGCCCGCTATGAGGCTGAGCATCTCACACCGCAGACTAATATCGACCTTGCAAAAGTACTTTTAAAGCAGACCGATGACGCCTTTATGCTTATGGCTAAATTCGGCGCACCGTCCTTCGGCGGACTCAAAAATGTAAACAACTCCCTTCACAGAGCAAATGCGGGGGGAGCTCTCAATATGCGCGAGCTTCTCGATATTGCCGAGGTGCTTCGTGTTATCCGCTCTCTTTCTGAGTGGAAAAGCAGAAACAGCGGTGTCTCAACCTCAATAGATACATACTTTGAGTCGATGATGCCCAACAAATTCCTCGAGGACAGAATCACCTCCGCCATCATAAGCGAGGAGGAAATGAGCGACAATGCCTCCCCCGCCCTCTATGATATAAGAAGAAAAATCCGTATTGCTTCATCGAAGGTACGCGATAAGCTCGACCAGATGACAAAGTCAGCCCATATTCAGAAGTACCTTCGTGAAAATATCGTTACAATGCGTAACGGAAGATACGTTGTGCCGGTTAAAATCGAGCACAGAAGCGAAATCTCAGGTCTCGTACACGATACCTCATCAAGCGGCTCAACGGTATTTATAGAACCTGCCGCAGTTGTTGAGGCAAACAACGAAATCAAGGTGCTTCAGAGCAAGGAAAGAGATGAAATCGAGCGTATTCTCTTCGAGCTTTCTATGGAGGCGGGCGGATTTTACGAGGGCATCAAGGCAAGCTATGAGTGTGCCGTTGAGCTTAACCTCATTTTCGCAAAGGCAAAGCTTGCATACAAGATGAAGGCTACCTGCCCTGAAATCAACGACGACGGCATCATTGACCTTAAAAATGCACGTCATCCCCTTATTGACCCGAAAAAGGTTGTTCCGACCGATATAATGCTCGGCAAGGACTTTGATACACTTATCATCACAGGTCCTAACACAGGCGGTAAGACCGTTTCAATCAAGACGCTCGGTCTTATGAGCCTTATGGCTATGTGCGGTCTTATGCTGCCCGTAAGTGAGCAGAGTAAGATAAGCGTTTTCGATAATGTACTCGCTGACATCGGCGATGAGCAAAGCATCGAGCAGAGCCTTTCAACCTTCTCGTCACATATGGTAAATATCATCGACATCATCGACAAGGCTGACGGAAAAAGCCTTGTACTCATCGACGAATTAGGTGCGGGTACAGACCCCATTGAGGGTGCGGCTCTTGCTATATCAATACTCGAGAGAATCCACGAAAAGGGTGCAAGAATTGCCGCTACCACCCACTATGCGGAGCTTAAGGCTTATGCACTTCAGACTCCGGGCATAAAAAACGGCTCATGTGAATTTGATGTTAAATCCTTAAGACCCACCTACCGCCTTCTTATCGGTACTCCCGGCCGCTCAAATGCTTTTGCAATCTCTCTTCGTCTCGGTATGGATGAAGGTATAATCGAAAGAGCAAAGACTCTTGTTTCTAAGGAAAGTACTCAGTTTGAGTCTGTTATTGAGTCTCTTGAAGAAAGCCGTCAGCAGTTTGAAAAGCAGAAGGAAATCGCAGATTCACTCACCGCTCAGGCCGAAAAGGAAAAGGCTGAGGCTCAGAGGTACAAGGAAGAAATTGAAAAGCTCCGTGAGGAGGAGCTTGAAAAGGCAAGAAGTCAGGCACTCAAAATTGTTGAGCAGGCAAAGAGAAGTGCTTACGCCTTACAGAGTGAGCTTGAGGAGCTCAAAAAGCAGAGTGAAAAGTCCAAGGACAAGGCTGAAATGGCAAGACGCGCAAAGCAGCTTATGAAAAAGGGTCTTGCGGACTTTGACGATATAACCAATCCCGTTGTAAAGGCTGTAATCGAGGATGAGAATTACGAGCTTCCACGCCCTCTCAAGATAGGTGACGAGGTTTATCTTGTTGATATGGGTAAAACCGCTACAGTAACCTCTCTCGAGGACAGAAAGGGCAATATCGAAGTACTTGCGGGTATTATGAAGATGCGTACACCCGTGAAGAATATCCGTCTGCAGGAAAAGAAAAAGCAGAACACCAACAAGCCCCGCAATGTTGCCAATACCAAGGAGCATATATTCTCCGCCGCTTCATCGGCACAGAATCGCTGTGACCTGAGAGGTATGAATGTTGAGGAGGGCATCATCGAGGTTGACCGCTACATCGACCAGGCTCTCCGCCTCGGACTCGGTGAAATCACGCTCATCCACGGCAAGGGTACGGGACTTCTCAGAAAGGGTATTCACGAGCACCTGAGAAAAAACAAGTTTATCAAGAGCTTCCGTCTCGGTGTATACGGTGAGGGTGAAACAGGTGTTACTATAGTAACCTTAAAGTAGTTCTTTTTAATCTGACGAGGCGTAAAAGCAGCCGATAGTCAGTAGCCAGGAATTTCTACACAATATAAAACAAAAAAAGAAAGGTAAAATCCAATGCAAATTTTCGACAAATCAGACAAGCTTTTAAACGTATGCTATGACATCAGAGGCCCCGTTATGGATGAAGCCAACCGAATGGAGGCTGACGGTATAAACGTACTCAAGCTCAACATCGGCAATCCCGCCCCCTTCGGCTTCACCGCTCCTGATGAAATCATAGTTGATATGATATACAACCTTCGCCACACCGAGGGCTACTCCGAGTCAAAGGGACTTTTCTCTGCACGTAAATCAATTATGCAGTACTGTCAGCTGAAGAATATTCCCAACGTTGGTATAAACGATATTTACACAGGCAACGGCGTAAGTGAGCTTATCGTAATGGCTATGCAGGGTCTTCTCAATTCAGGTGACGAGATTCTCGTACCGATGCCCGACTACCCGCTCTGGACTGCCGCTGTAACTCTTGCAGGCGGTAAGGCAGTACATTATGTGTGTGACGAAGAGGCTGACTGGTATCCTGATCTTGAGGATATCAAGAGCAAAATAACACCCAACACCAAGGGTATCGTTGTTATCAATCCCAACAACCCCACGGGCGCACTCTATTCAGACGAGCTTCTTAAGGGTATTGTTGAAATTGCAAGACAGAACGGTCTTATCATCTTCGCAGACGAAATCTATGACCGACTTGTATTCGAGGGCGAAAAGCACACTGCTATCGCCTCCTTTGCACCTGACCTTCTCACAGTCTGCTTCAACGGACTTTCAAAGTCACACAAGGTCGCAGGCTTCCGTGCAGGTTGGATGTGTCTTGCGGGCGATAAATCAAAGGCTAAGGGCTACATCGACGGACTTAATATGCTTTCGACTATGAGACTTTGCTCAAACGTACCCGCACAGAGCATTATTCAGACCGCTCTCGGCGGCATACAGACAGGTGACGCTCTCTTCCACCCCGGCGGAAGAATTTATGAGCAGAGAGACTTCATTTATGATGCTCTCAACTCTATCCCCGGTGTATCTGCAACAAAGCCCAAGGGCGCCTTCTATATTTTCCCGAAGCTTGATGTAAAGAAGTTCAACATCACAGACGATGAAAAATTCACCCTTGACCTTCTTCGTGAAAAGCATATACTTGTCACCTGCGGTACGGGCTTCAACTGGCACAAGCCTGACCATTTCAGAATAGTATTCCTTCCCGATGTCCGCACTCTTTCCGCATCTATGGATAAGCTTGAGGAATTTTTAAGTCATTACAGACAGTGAGTTCATAGAAACAGACAAGGCAGGATTAGCTCCTGCCTTTTTTCTTTCTTGACATATAATGTAATATATGATACGATGAATAAAATGTTAACACGGATTTATATGGAATCTGTGGAAAGGAGAAAACATTATGAAAAAATCGAAGAGAATCATTTCGGCATTACTCTCTGTGCTTATGCTTTCACTTATGATGATTATGCCCGTCAATGCGGCGGCATTACCCGAAAGCGAGCATAACTATGAAAACGGCTCATACGAGACATGGCACTATAGTCACCCGAACAACGTCGATGGTCTTTATATTACCTTCTCGGATAAAACCTCCTTCCACGACGGAGGCTATTTCTGCAATAATCATCCAAATGGCTGCCCTGACCCTTACGGTGAATACCACGATGATTCCTGCGATATGGTCAGCAAAGAATTTGCAGGAGTCGACATTCTTGCCATCTACGGCGATGACTATTATGAGTTAGCCTTCACCGGTAACGAGCTTAAGGGCAGAACAATCTATGTCCCCTATTCAAGCTTTGATCTTTGTTTTGTTTCCGATTATTACGTTACAGATTATGGCTTCAAAATCACCCGCATAGCATCAACTCTTCCCAAGGGCGAAACTGCATACCGCTATAATTTCGGTAACGGTGAGACGTTTATCGAGGTAGCTTACGGAGAAACCTACCTTAACGAGAATATTGAAAACTATATCGTTGACGGTGAAGCTATTATAGGCTGGGAGACAAAAGAAGGCGAGGAGTTCTATTTCTTCGATGAAAATGCAATTCCCGATGGAAGCGGTATAATTGACCTTTACCCCATCACAACACCCGTCGCACTTCTCCCCGAGGATGTATACTCCTTCACAAACTCGAGATATCATATGCTTGTTAACGGTGAGAACAAAATCTATTTCACCGACGAAGATAAGGCACGTCTTCACGAAAGCATTACTAACACTTCCAAGGGCACCTATCTCAGTCTGCTTGGCTCAATTATGAACCTTGTTTTCAAAAACTATGACCAATGGGAGTTCCCGGGCGCCTGCATCGGCTTTGCAAACACCGTATGTCTTCAGAAACACGGCATAATTGACGTAGTTTCAACTCAGGAGGGTGCTGAATGTGTACGTGATCTCGTACCCGACACTGATCTTATCAGCTACATCAACTACTACAACGCCCATTCGGCTACTACCCTTCTCCCCAAAAACAAGGGACTCTTCCCCGGCACAAAGGAATATACCAGACAGGTTAAAAATCTCGTTGAAAGCGTACGCGAGGGTAATCTCGTGCTGTTTGAATTTTATCCGACATCTGTTGAAAACCCAATAAATGATTATCACGGTATTGTTTTCACCGGCACATATACTCTCCCTGACGGAAGACACGTGCTTCTCTACTATGATGAAAACAGCTATGATTATTCTCTTGGCTTTGCAGGAAGTGTAACCGTTGCCGCTGATTACAGCACAATCGAAGGTCACTATGAGAATTCCGTTTTCTTCTGGTCAGACGATTTTGAATACTATAAGTCGGTAGACATCAATGGTGAGTTTGACAATGACGGCACAAACTATTATAAGGAGAAGCTCGAGGCTCACGTAGCCGAAACTCTCGAGGTTTACCTTGAGGAATACATCAAGCCCTTCCTTGCAAAGCTTTTCGGCAGTACGGAGGAATAAGCAACACCGAGCCACGGTACGAAACCGTGGCTCTTAATTTTTTCTCCCCCTATTGACAATAAGGAAGAGCCATGATATAATACATTTAACATTTAAGTTAAATGTTAAACAAGTACGAAAGGGATGATATTGTGAGCATAGGAAACACTCTTAAGGCACTCAGCGACCCTACAAGACGTGAAATTCTCACCTTGCTAAAAAAAGGTAAGCTTTCCGCAGGTGAAATCGTTGAGCATTTTTCTGTCAGTGGAGCAGCAGTGTCACGTCATCTGTCAATACTCAAGGATGCGGACCTGATACGGGACGAGCGTGAGGGAAAATTTATTTACTACGAGCTTAACGCCTCAGTTTTAGAGGAAATTATGCTCTGGATTACCGACCTGAAGGGAGACAGCAACGATGATTAAGAAAAACCTTAAAACTATAATTGCAACCGCTATTATCACCCTCTCACCTATTGTGATAGGTCTTATTATGTGGGATAAGCTGCCCGAGAAAATCGTAACCCACTTCGGTGCAAACGGAACGCCTGACCAATACAGTAGCAAGGCATTTGCGGTATTCGGTCTGCCTCTTGTACTACTCGGCATACACCTTCTGTGTATCCTTGCAACAAGACTTGACCCTAAACACAGTAATATCACCGACAAAAACTTCAAGCTTGTGCTCTGGATTTCTCCCCTGCTTTCGCTTGTACTGTCGGTGCTCTGCTTCGCTTATTCAATCAATAATACCGTACCCGTTGTTACGGTGATTATAATCTTTATGGGTGTGCTTTTCGCCGTGATCGGCAACATTATGCCCAAGGTAAAGCAGAACTATTCCCTCGGTATTAAAATACCGCCCACACTGCACGATAAGGAGAATTGGTACAAAACTCACCGTTTCGCAGGTAAAATTTGGGTACTCGGCGGCGTTGTTATATGTCTTACGGCGGTGTTCGAAAACATCTTTGTGTTTATGGCTATCACCCTCGTTATAGCCTTTGCACCGATGGTGTATTCCTATGCAATTGCTAACAGAAAGAACGAGAAGAATAACAAGGATTAAGCAGTAAAGGAAAGGCAGAGGATGAGTCCTCTGCCTTGTGTTTTATTCATACATCAAACCTTCAATTCTCGTCAGCCACGGCATAATAGAATACTCGTAACCGTAATAATTCGTCAAAGCATAATAATTATTGTCTTCAAGATAGCTTTCACCGACAATTATTTTCTCAATGCCTTTTTCTTTAACCGTCTTATTAACCGAATCTATTATATCGTTCCATACCTTGTCATCATTCGGTACGCCGAAATCATAAGCAAAACCGTCTTCAAATTCAATACAGTAAGTAAACCACATATCTGAATAAGAACCTTCGCCGCGAGAGAAATGAAGTGTCGTTTTCAAGCCTACGGTAACCTTTTCGGCGTCTTCAATTCTATAAACCTTTGACGGCTGACCTGAAAAATTATGTGTTGTTATTGTTTCCGAGGTTATTTCCGTTCTCGAGGGATATTTAGCCACAGGAAGCAAAATCAAAAAAGCAAAAAAGAGGGACATGACCCATATGCCTTTTTTAGTCATCACATTATATCTGTTTTTGTGAAAGAAAACAGCTGCAGCAGGAAGCATCAGAACAAAGAGGATTACGGCACTGTTTTCGATATTGCTATATTCGAAAAGCATATTTTCTTTGTTTCTGAAAATAATATCCTCAAGAGAAAAGGGAATGAACAATCTGTATACAGTAACAGCCACTGAAATTGCCAGCAATATATTTCTGAAGGTTTTAACCTTCATCACGGTTCCCCCTTTTTTTCTTCGCTTTTTCTTCTATAATTACCGCAAAAAGAAAAATGACCAACCATAAAACAAAATAAACAGGACAACCGAAAATCAAAAAGGTTAGACCGGCATAAAAAATGTTTTCGCTGTTAACGCAAAAGCCAACAGCAGCTAATATTATGCTGAAAATTAAAAAAGCAACACCGATTGTTCCGACAACCTTTAAAATCTTATCCATTTTTTTGACCATATTGAACACACCTTTTTATTTTCAACCGTTTCGTAAGGAGCAATCCCCTGCCCTACGGTTTGGGTTTATCTTTTTTCAACGACACCTTTATTTTATCACATTTTTTTCAAAAGTAAATATATTTTGTTTAAGCGGTCGGTTTTTCCGTCTGAACGAAACAAAACGGACACGGCAAGCCGTGTCCCTACAGTATCGAATTAATTGGGCGGGATAAGCCTTGCCCATAGCAGTTACGTTCCCCGCGTACCGTCAAAAAAAACAGAAGCACCAGGCCTCACCGGGCGGGTAAAGTCTTGCCCCTTCATCACCCGTCGGGCGTAATTCTGCATTTTGCATTCTGCATTCTGCATTTAAAAAAGCACTCCTCATCGGAGTGCTTTTTTATCAGTCGATTTCAACTGAGATTTTAGTTTCGCTTCTGTTTGCAGTTGCACGCATTACGGTTCTGATAGCCTTTGCAATTCTGCCCTGCTTACCAATAACTCTACCCATATCATCCTGAGCAACATGAAGGTGGTAAACGATTACACCCTCTTCGTTAATGTCGTCAACGTCAACAGTTACTTTCTCGGGTTCATCAACCAAACCGCTGGCAATTGATATAAGTAAATCTTTCAAAGTGCTTACCTCCGAAATTACTTAAGGATGTCGCTCTTTTTAAGAAGTACCTTAACTGTGTCTGTGGGCTGAGCGCCGTTAGCAATCCACTTCTGAGCCTTTTCAGCGTCGATCTTGATTTCTGCGGGTTCCTTCATGGGGTTGTAGTAGCCGATTTCTTCGATGAAACGACCATCACGGGGATATCTTGAATCTGCTACAACTACACGATAGAAAGGAGCTTTCTTTGCGCCCATACGGCGAAGTCTGATTTTTACTGCCATTTTAATGACCTCCAAAAAATTATTTTTCTTTTTTATTTAACACTTACGTGCTGTTTACTCTTTACATATTGAAGCCGCCGAAACCGCCCATACCGTTCATCATATTATTCATACCGGGCATATTTCTCATTCGCTTCATCATCTTCTTTGAGGATTTGCCGTTAAACTGCTTGAACATCTTCTGCATCTGTCTGTGCTGTGCGAGAAGCTTGTTTACATCCTCAACCTGCATACCCGCACCTGCTGCGATACGGCGCTTTCTTGAGGGGTTGATGATGTCGGGCTTTGCTCTTTCCTGAGGTGTCATGGAAAGGATAAGTGCCTGAACTCTGTCAAACTGTCTTTCGTCGATATCCACATCGTCGATTTTTCTTCCCACACCGGGAAGCATCTTAAGCATATCCTTAATTGAACCCATCTTACGTACCTGGCTGAGCTGGTCGTAAAGGTCGTTAAGGTCAAACTTATTCTTTCTGAGCTTTTCTTCAAGCTCTCTCGCCTTCTTTTCGTCAAGCTCCATTTCAGCCTTCTCGATAAGTGAGAGCATATCGCCCATACCGAGAATTCTTGAAGCCATACGGTCGGGGTGGAACACGTCAAGGTCGCCGAGCTTTTCACCCGTACCGACAAACTTGATAGGCTTACCTGTAACTGCTCTTGCGGAAAGAGCCGCACCGCCTCGTGTGTCACCGTCCAGCTTTGTGAGAAGAAGACCGTCTATACCGAGTGCCTCGTTGAATGAGGTTGCAACATTAACTGCATCCTGACCTGTCATTGAGTCAACTACAAGCATAATTTCGTGGGGATGAACCTCACTCTTGATGTTTTTAAGCTCTGTCATAAGCTCCTCGTCAACGTGAAGTCGGCCTGCGGTATCAAGGAAAACATAGTCGTTTCCGTGGTCCTTAGCGTAAGCTACGGCCTGCTTTGCAATATCAACGGGATTTATCTGTCCGAGCTCGAAAACGGGTACGCCGGCTTTTTCACCTACAACCTGAAGCTGCTTGATAGCAGCAGGTCTGTAAACGTCACAACCTACGAGAAGAGGTCTGTGTCCCTGATTTTTGAGCATAAGTGCAAGCTTTGCACTGTGGGTGGTTTTACCTGAACCCTGAAGTCCGCACATCATAATAATCGTAGGCGGATGGTTTGCAGTGTTAAGTCTTGACTTTGTACCGCCCATAAGGTTTGTGAGCTCCTCATTAACGATTTTGATAACCATCTGTGAGGGAGTAAGACTTTCCATAACCTTGGAGCCGATTGCTCTTTCGGTTACTGTTGCGGTAAAGTCCTTTGCAACCTTATAGTTTACGTCAGCCTCGAGAAGAGCCATTCTTACCTCACGCATTGCCTCCTTAACGTCGGACTCGGTGAGTGCGCCCTTGCTTCTGAGCTTTTTAAAGGCGGCTTCAAGTCTGTCTGAAAGACCTTCAAATGCCACTTGAATCAATCCTTTTAGTTTATTTACTCGCTGAGCATTCTTGTAAGCACGTCAATACGTGCGGTGGAATCGTTTATTTCTCTTGAAAGCACCGTACGGCGGTTAACCTCGTTGATAACCTCGCAGAGCTCACGGATTTCCGTCATACCCTCACGGAGCTTTTCAAGTCTTGCCTGAAGACCTAACTGCTCTTCAAAAACAAAAAGCTGAGCCTCGGCACGCTTTATGGCATCTCGTACACCCTGGCGGGTAATGCCCTCGTTTTCAGCGATTTCGGCAAGGGAAAGGTCGTCATCGTAATAATAGCTTATAAAATCCTGCTGCTTCTGAGTAAGCATTCCGCCGTAGATATCAAAAAGCATTGTAACCTCAAGACTTTTAGCCATTTTAACCCTCCTTTTTCGCCTTCTGTAAAGAGCTTTTCCTTTACAGCTCGAGTATTATACTATGTTTAGGTGTAAATGTCAATACCTTTACAGAGAAATTTTTGAGAAAAAAGTGGGAGAACCAGGGACTAGGGATTAGGGATTAGGGATTAGGGGTTAGGTAAAAGTGAAGAGTGAAGAAGTAAATAAAAACAAGGCAGAGGATGAACTCTGCCTTTAGCTTTTTACTTTGTATACTTTGCCTTGCAGTCCATAACGATTGCTTCCATCTTATCCATATTCTCTTCCATGGTTTCGATGAGTCTGAACTGGTTTCTTGCTCTTACAAGGTTGTGTCCCTCGTAGGCAGTACGGAAATAAACGTCGCCGTTGAGATAGTCTGTAAGGAAGCGCATACCGCACTCAAAGGTCATAAGCTTTGCACCGAAGGCAAGGTTTTCGATTTCCTTATCGTTGAGGCTTTCTGCAGTTTCGGAAAGATATCCGTCGGTGTAGCCTGCGAAAAGGTCAAGGTCAACATATATCTTCTCAAGGTCGGTTTCGTCTTCCTTTGCTGAATTTGCACCTGAGCGGATGCTGTCACCGAAATCGTAAAGTGAAAGTCCGGGCATAATGGTGTCAAGGTCAATTACGCAGATGCTTTCGTCAAGCTCATCGTCGAAAAGTACGTTATTGAGCTTGGTGTCATTATGAGTAACTCTCAAGGGAAGCTCGCCCTTTGCGAGAAGGTCTGTAAGACGGTGTGTGTCTGCCTCTCTTGCAGTAACAAAGGCGATTTCCTTCTCAACCTCTGCTCTTCTGCCCGCAGTATCCTTTTCAACTGCTTCAAGGAAGTCTCTGTATCTTGAGGGGGTATTGTGGAAGTTTACGATTGTCTCGTAAAGTGTATCTGCGGGATAATCGGCAAGAAGCTTCATAAATCTGCCGAAGGATTTACCCGCACTTCTGAGTGTATCCGCCGATTCAGCCTTGTTGTAGGTGTGAGCACGGTCAACGTAGACGTACATACGCCATGCACCGCCCTCTGCATCCTTATGCCAGTACTTTCCGTCCTCGCAGGGAATAAACTTGAGTGTTTCTCTTGCGGGATTTCCGCCTGCCTTTTCTATCTTTTCGGAAAGGTGCTTCGTTACACCGACAATGTTATGCATAAGTCCATCGGGATTTTTGAAAACAAAGGTATTTATCTTCTGCAGAATGTATTTCTCACCCGCATCGGTAGTTACAATATATGTAGCGTTGATAAGACCTGCAGTAAGCTGCTCAACTGATGAGATTTCTCCCTTTCTGCCAAAGGCTGAAAATGCCTCTCTGATTTCATTTGTAAGCATAATTTTTCCTTCTTTCTTTTGTACTGACAGTACTTTTTTACTCTAACTTTTTTATTTTAACATATACGACAGATTTTTACAATATATTTCTATATAAAAAACTGTCAGGAGTGAAGCCTGACAGTCTCACTGTTTACTTTTTGAATCGCTCGCACAAGGTTTTGTAGTATGAGCGACAGTTTCTCATATCACTTCTGAAGGAGGTCTCATCGTAATTGATAAGTCCCATAATGAGGATAATAAGGTAGCCTCTTGAGAAAAGGTCAATCTCATCGCGGTAGTTTTCCCACGCGTACTCCGTAAAGGGTGAGTTACTTTCCTCGGGTACGTAATAAACACGCGAAAGAGTCGCATAGGTGAGATAATTGGAGCCGCTGAGCATACTTTCCAATATCTTGACCTCGTAATCGTTAAAAAGAAGATTTTCCCTCTTGAGAAGCTTCGGAAAATCGGCATCACTGCAACACATAAGCTCTTTAGCCTGAGCATAAACCTGCAGAATTATATATTTTCCTACAGCTTCGATGTATTCATCTATATCCTTATAGTAAATATAGAAGGTTGCTCTTGAGACATCTGCCTTTTTGCAAAGGTCGGTAACGGTGATTTTTTCCGCATTTCTGGAAATAAGCTTACCGTAAGCTATGCGCAGCTTGCGCTCGGTGGACTCATTCATTTCTCTCCCCCGCTTTCTGTGCCTCAAGCAATATTTTTTTATACATCTCAAGGTATCGGCTATGAAACTCGGTGCCGTCCATAAGTGTCTTTATATAGGTAGCAATACCTGAAAACAGTACGAATTTAACTGCAAAAAATTCACTCTCGCTAAGGTCGGTATTATACTTATTGATAGTTGAAAATGACCTTTTTATCACTATCTCAAAGAATTCCTTGCCGCCGTTTTCACCGCTCAGAAGCTTTATATACTCCTTCTGACTGTCAAGCTTCTGGCAGAAAACGCTGAAAAGCTCGGCACTGCTGATTGAATGGTTTGAGAAAACCACTGCAAGCTCCGCTACGATTTTATCTGCAATAGCAACCGAAATTTTATCGTACATATCGTAGACGTCGGTATAGTATCTGTAAAAGGTTGTTCTGCTTAAAGAGGCTTCGGCAACAATTTCAGCAACGGTAATTTTAGCATAGTTTTTAGTTTCAAGAAGCTTAAAAAATGCCTGAATAAGCTTTATATCCGCACTGCGCTGTCTCATATACCTCTCTCCTTTTCACTTTAATACATTTTAATAGTAGCAGTTTTTGAAGCATTTGCAAGTGCTTTTAGACAAAATATATGCATTTGTAACCTTATTCCGGCACTTATTAAAAATTATGAAACAGTGAATTAAAAATTATATAATATATTTGTAAAAAAAGCTGTCGGAACATAAATCCGACAGCTTTTGATTTATCTTTTTTGTTCTGCAGAGCTGCATTTACCCTCGCATTGCTTTGCATAAGGGCAGCCTATACATTTTTCTCCCTTGCGCTTTGCCCTTGCAAGATAAAACACAATTCCCGCAACAATAAGGGCAAGAACAAGAATAATAACAATATTTTCCATAACAGTCCTTACTTCTTGACTTCAGCCTTTATTCTTCTTTTTGTCTTAAGGATAATACCCGCGATAAAGCCTGCCATAAGTACGACAGCAACAAAGCCGCCGATTGCCGCACCCTTATTGAGCTCACCGCCGCTTATAAGAGTACCGACAGTGTAAACGGTGTAGGCAACGGTATATCCCACTGCAAGCTGAAGTCCGATACCGCCCCAAAACCATTTTCTGCTCTTCATTTCGGAATTCATAGCGCCGATTGCCGCAAAGCAAGGCGGTGAATAAAGGTTAAACATAAGGTACGCGAGAGCCGCAACTCTTGTAATAGCCATAATACCCGCCGCTTCAGCGCCCGCTCCCTCGATAAGGGAAAGCTCTTCTGTATCAATAAGGTTTTCGAGTCCGACGAAGCACACGGCAAGAGTACCGACAACATTTTCCTTGGCGATGAAGCCGGTGATTGCTGCCGCCGCAAGCTGCCAGGAAAGTACACCCACAACGGGAACAAGTATGTATGCAAAGGGAGAAGCAACAGATGCGAGGATTGACTCAGAAGCCGATTCGGCAATGGTGAAGCTCCATGTAAAGGACTGCATAAGATGTACTATCATATTGCAAAGCAGAATAATAGTAGCCGCTTTTACAATGTACGCCCAGCCGCGGCTGCACATAGACAGAAACGCACCCTTGAAGGAGGGTACCTTGTATTCGGGAAGTTCAATGATGAAATAGGATTTCTTTGCCTTGTGTCCCGTAATTGCGTTGATAAGAAGTGCGCCGAAGAAAACAAGGGCGATACCCGAAAAATACATCAGACCGCTGACCCACCAGGCATTGTCGAAGAACATACCCGCAAAAAGTGATATAACGGGAATCTTCGCACCGCAGGGAATGAAGGGGGCAAGCATAACTGTTGCTCTTCTCTCACGCTCGTCACGTACTGTACGGCTTGCCATAATACCGGGCACGGCACAACCAACAGTGATAACAAAGGGAATAACCGAGCGTCCCGAGAGTCCCACTCTTTTGAAAATCGGGTCAAGCACCACTGCCGCACGGGACATATATCCGCAATCCTCTAAAAGAGCGATGAGGAAGTACATTATCATTACAAGGGGAAGGAAGCCTACAACGGCAACAAGTCCGCCGATAACACCGTCAACAAGGATTGAATAAAGAAGAGGGTTTGCTCCATCGAGCATACCGCCTATCCAGCCCTGAAAGGTCTCAAGAAGAGGTACGAGACCGGGGATAAACTTACCGCCCACCTCCACGCCGTCGGCAATCCATGCTCCGAGGGTTGACTGTGAGATATAAAAAACGAGGAACATCACAAGAGCAAAAACAGGGATTCCGAGCCACTTATCGGTAAGCACTGCATCTATCTTATCACCGATATTCTTTTCTCTTGTAAGCACCTTACGGCTTTCAACCTCTTTTACGATACTGTTTACGAAGCTGAAGCGATCACGGTCTGCCTTTTCAACCTCAGCTCTGTCACCAAGGTCGATATCCTTCTGTACATAAGGTGGGGTGTGCACCTTGCCTGTCTGCCCGATTGCACCCTCAACAAGCTTCTTAAGACCCTCGGATGAGGTGGAAACAGTTTTCACAACAGGACAGCCGAGAAGAAGTGACAGACTCTTCTCGTCGATTGTATTACCCTTCTTAGCACCGATATCACACTTATTAAGGGCGATGATCATAGGAATACCCAGTTCCATAAGCTGTGTGGTGAAAAAGAGGCTTCGGCTGAGATTGTCAGCGTCAACGATGTTGATTATAACATCGGGATTTTCATTTTTTACATATGTACTTGTAACGCTCTCCTCACTTGTAAAGGGAGACATTGAATATGCACCGGGAAGGTCAACCACGGTGATTTTTTCTCCGTGTGAATAAGACCTTTTAAGGGAGTGCTCCTTTTTATCAACAGTTACACCTGCCCAGTTACCAACCTTCTCATTACTGCCCGTAAGAGCGTTATACATTGTAGTTTTGCCTGAATTGGGGTTGCCCGCAAGAGCAATTCTCATTGATTTTCCTCCTTGTTTCAGAGATTTACAAAGATAAAGGCACAACGGTTAGCAGTTACTAACCCTTATGCCGAAAAATAAAGCATCAGACGATAATAGCCTCTGCAAGAGGTACATCTATACTGTAACGGCCGTCCTTGATTGAAACGATGCAACCGCTTCTGCGCTTTGCTATAACAGTAATTGTCTCACCGCTGTAGCAACCGAGAGAAAACAGAAAAGAATTAAGCTCACTATCATCTATATTAACATTCTGAATGATATATTCCTTGCCTTCCTTTGCTTCTCTTAAATTCATAAAAAAAACACCGCCGTAAATTACTTATTTTTATACGAGTTAGCCAAAGCTAACACCAAGCTTCAAATAACAGTTAGCCTTCGCTAACCTACACTGTTATAATATGCTTTTTTTGCCTTTTTGTCAATAGGTTACGGAAATTTTTTACAGGAGATTTTTACTATTCGGCCCGTTATATTTATTTATATGTAAATGATACAAAAAGCTCCTTTTCTTATTGTATTTTTTTAATTAAAATGATAAGATAATAAATATAATAATACTACAAAGGAATGATATGATGAAAATTTCTCTTTCGGATAAAATCTCAATATACGGCAAAGAAATTCATAACCGTGTGCTTTTTCAGCCTATGGAGGGCTGTGACGGTACCGAGGAGGGCGCAATAGGCGAGCTGACCTTCAGAAGATATATGCGCTTTGTTGAGGGTGCTCCGGGTGTAATCTGGTTTGAGGCTACTGCAGTCTGCAACGAGGGCAGAGCCAATCCCCGTCAGCTTTACATAAATGAAAATACTCTTGAGAGTTTTAAAAATATTGTCAGCGAAATGAAGGCAAAATCAAAGGCACTTCACGGCTTTGAGCCCCTTGTTATCGTTCAGCTTACCCATAGCGGAAGATACTGCAAACCCCACGGCACACCCGAGCCGATTATAGCTTACCGTAATTCATTGTGGGAAAAAGGCAAGGAGGATCAGCCCTTCGTTGTAGCTACCGACGAATACCTTGATAGTATCCCCGCTATGTACAAAAAGGCGGCTCTTCTCGCTCTTGAGGCGGGCTTTGACGGAATGGATGTCAAGTGCTGTCACGGATATCTTTTCAATGAATTTTTAAGTGCATATAACCGTGAGGGCAGATACGGCGGCTCACTCGAAAACAGAACAAGACTTTACCTTAACTGCATTGATGCGGTAAAGGAAGCGGTCGGAGACAAGGCATTTGTTACAACAAGACTCAACTCCTGCGACTGTTTCCCCTACGGCTACGGATACGGTGTAAACGAAAATGAAGAAATCGACCTTACGGAAACAAAGCAGATTATATCCGCACTTCGTGATAAGGGCATTGAGCTTGTAAATCTCACTATCGGCAATCCCTATCTTATCCCTCACACAAACAGACCCTATGCGGTGAAGTCCCCCGAAGACGGCAATATCGGTATGAAGAGAGTTTATGATGTGACAAAGGAAATCACTTCAGCCTTTCCCGATATGAAATTCGTAGTTTCAGCTCTCACCTTCCCCGGTGAGGATGCTATAGAGTACGCCGAAAGGTTACTTTCCGAGGGTATCGGCGATATTGCGGGCTTCGGCAGAATGACCTTTGCTTATCCCACCTTCTACAAGGATTACCTTGAAAAGGGCACACTCGACAAAAAGAAAGTCTGCCTTAAGTGCAGTAAATGCTCCGAGCTTATGAGAGCGGGCACTGTTTCGGGATGTGTTATCAAGGACAGCGAGATATATATGCCCTACTATCAGAAGTATGTGTTGAAGAAATGACACCTCCTCTGCAAGAGGAGGCTGAGATGAGGTATTAAGGTTAACCCCTCAGTCAGCTAACGCTGACAGCTCCCCTGCGAGAGGAGGCAGGATAAGGGGGGCAAGGGTAACTCCTCCGTCAGCCTGACGGCTGACACCTCCTCTGCGAGAGGAGGCTGAGATAAGGTATTATATTAAATATTGTAAGGAGAAAATTATGGTTGCAGTTGTAACAGGAGGAAGCAGAGGCATAGGCAAAGCCATTGCTGAGGCTCTTCTTAAAACAAATTACAGTGTTATTATCACTGCAAGAAGCAAAAGTGACGAGGTTGAATCTCTCGAAAAAGAATATAACGGAAAAGTGTTTTTTGTCCCCTGTGATATTTCAAACGAAGAGGACAGAAAAAAGCTCTGTACCTTTGTGAAGGAAAGCTTCGGTGCTCTCGACTTACTCGTAAACAATGCAGGTGTGGCGCCCAGAGAAAGAAAGGACATTCTTGAAATCACTCCGGATGATTTTGACTATCTGACGGATATAAATTTAAAGGGTACCTTTTTTGTAACTCAGGAGCTTACTCCCCTGCTGATAAAAAATGAAAAATCAAGAATCGTCAACATATCCTCAATGTCCGCATATACCGCATCGGTCAACCGTGGTGAATACTGCATCAGCAAGGCGGGTATTTCAATGATAACAAAGCTCTTTGCTGCAAGACTTGCTGAGTACGGTGTCAGCGTTATCGAGATAAGACCGGGCATTATCGAAACAGATATGACCTCAAAGGTTAAGGAAAAGTACGAAAAGCTTATTGCTGAGGGAATTACACCCATAAACAGAATGGGCAAGCCCGAGGATGTTGCTAAATGTGTTCTTTCCGTTGCCGCAGGAAATATGGATTTCTGCACGGGCACGGTAATTGACTGTGACGGCGGATTCAATGTGAGGCGCTTATGATGAAAATTTACAAAGCTATTATTATAGGCAGCGGCGCGGCGGCATACGGTGCGGCGGACTCTCTTTACAAGGAGGGTGTAAAGGATATTGCCATTGTTACTGAAAACCGCCTTTCGGGTACATCAAGAAACACGGGCAGTGACAAG
>JAFZFT010000113.1 GCA_017555765.1 Clostridia bacterium
ATAAAGGCAACGGTTATCGGCTATGACCTCAAGGAGGATGTAGTCCGTCACTGCAACGAAACGGCAGAGAAGTACGGCTATGAAAACCTTAAGTTTTATGTCAACGATGTCACAAAGGGAGAGCTTTTCGAGGGTGACGTTGATATGGTAATCACCCTTCACGCCTGCGATATCGCAACAGACTTTGCTCTTCATCACGCAATAAGTCATAAGGTGCCTCACATTTTCTCTGTACCCTGCTGTCAGCACGAGGTGAATAACAGCATTCACAAGGGCGGAGACTTTGATATCCTTCTCTCTCACGGACTTATCAAGGAGCGTTTTTCTGCACTTCTCACCGACAGCATCAGAGCGGAAATTCTCAGAAAGTGCGGATATGAAACCGATGTTATCGAGTTTGTCGATTTTGCACATTCACCGAAAAACCTTATGCTCCGTTGCAGACTTAAAAAGCCCCTCACCCCCGACCTTTCCGATGTGAAGGAGCTTATGGAAAAATACAGATTTACACAAAAGCTCGCAGAGCTTTTATAATGCGCGATTCGCAATGCGCAGAACCCTCCCGTCACCCTTTCCTCCGGAAACCGGCAAAATCGCAGATTTTGACTGAGGGGTTCTCAAGAAAGTAACGTCGTTGCGGCGAGCAAAGGTAATAAATAAAAAGTAAAAGTCGTCTGAAAAAAATCAGACGACTTTTTGTTATGCCGTAAATTTGGCGGGTAATATATTTTGTGGGTTGTTCCCCGCAATTGCGAATCGCGAATTGCGCATTGCGAATTACAAGGACTTGTCCTTGTTAAAGCTTGCCTCAACGGCACTGATAACGCTAGCCTCGAAGCCGTCCTCCTGAAGAGAAGCCACACCCTCGATTGTAGTGCCGCCCGGTGAGCATACTGCATCAACAAGCTTCCAGGGGTGCTCATTGCTTTCAAGAATCATCTTTGCACTGCCGAGTACTGCCTGAGCGGCAACCTTGAGAGCCGCATCCTTTGTCATACCGTTTTTGACCGCGCCTCTTGCAAGGGAGTCAATAAACATATAAGCAAAGGCAGGTGAGCATCCACCGATTGCAGTATAAATTGAAAAAAGCTTTTCTTCAATCTCAATACCCTTACCGAAGGAATTGCAGAAGCCTTCCACGAATTCCTTGTCCTCAGCGGTGATTCTGTTGTTACCGCAGTAGGCTGAAACAGCCGCACAGACCGTTGCATTTATATTGGGCATAATGCGTACTATTCTCGGTGAATAGGGGAGAAGATTTGCAATGTCTCCCGTTGTCTTGCCCGCCGCTATTGAAATTATAAGCGGGTCATTTTTCTCGAGTACAGTACCGAGCTCAGAAAGTACTGCAGGTAAAACGTTGGGCTTTACTGCGAGTATAACAGTACTGCAGCTTTCAGTAAGCTCCTTCACATCCGAAAAGAAGCGTATTCCCTTTTCCTTTGCGAAGGTCTCTGTCTTATCCTTGAGTACATCATAAACACCGATGCTTCCCGCATCGAGAAAGCCTGATGAAACAATGCCGCCTATTATGGCCGAAGCCATATTTCCGCAGCCTATAAAGCCGACCATTATTATGCCTCCTCAGAAGCTTCTTCTACAGCTTCCTCAGGGATATCTGATGTACAGTGAGGACACTTGACAGCTTCGATGCTGATTTCGCTCTTACAGAAGGGACATACCTTTGTTGTGGGCTCTTCAACAACCTCTTCTTCCTTCTTCTTGCCAAGCTCTGCAACCTTGTTGATTGTCTTTACAAGGCAGAAAATTACAGTTGCCATGATAAGGAAGTTGATAACCGCAGTGATGAATGAGCCGTAATTGAGAGTAGCAACACCGAGCTCTTTTGCCTGCTCAACGGTTGTGATTGTTGAACCCTCGGGAGCGGGTGAAAGAAGAATAAACTTGTCTGCGAAGTTGATACCCTTTGTAGCAAGTGAGATTACGGGTGAAACGATATCGTTTACGAGTGAATTTACGATAGCCTGGAAGGCACCACCTATGATAACGCCGACTGCAAGATCAATAACGTTACCTCTCATAATAAATTTTTTGAATTCTGCTATAAAGCCTTTCATTTTTATTTCCTCCTTTAGGAATTTTATGTAATTTTCAGTTTAGCACACTTTTTTTCAAAAATAAAGACCTAAATTCCCGTAAAATCAAAATCGGGAATAAATTTTTCATCCGACGAGTCGAAATCCTGAAGAAAGAGATTTTTAAAGCCCATATTTTCCGCCGCCGTGAGTACCTTTTCATATTCACGAGCAGTGATTTTCCGCTGAAGCTCCTTGTACTCTTCAACCTTGCCGAAGGGAGTATACTGACTCATAAGACTGACGGTTGTATCCTCACCCAGGTTGTTTTTTATCCACGAGAGGATGTCAATGCTCTGATTTGTGTTTTTCGGCAGTATCAGATGCCGCACAATAAGCCCCCTCTGCATAATACCCTCACTGTTGTATACATTTTCGGGACACTGTTTTTTCATTTCGATAAGAGAAGCCGAAGCACAGTTGAAATAATCGGGCGCATTACTGTATTTTTCCGCCCTTTCATCCTTGATGTACTTAAGGTCAGGCAGGTATATATCAATAAGACCGCTGAGAGCTTTAAGAGTGCTTACTCTTTCGTACCCTGAGGAGTTATACACAACCGGTACAGAGCTTTTGTAGTCTTCAAGCACCTTTTTCAGCCTTAATGCATAGTGGGTAGGATTCACAAGGTTTATGTTATGTACTCCCGAAGCAATAAGCTCATCGAATATTTCCATAAGACGGCTGTCGCTTATTTCCTTACCCTTACCGCCGTGGCTTATTTCGTAATTCTGGCAGTAAACACAGCCGAGATTACATCCTGAAAAGAAAACCGTACCGCTTCCACGGGTACCGCTGATTGGTGGCTCCTCCCAGAAATGCTTTGAGGCTCTCGCCACGACGAAAGTGTCAGGCATACCGCACATTCCCTTTTCCGTACTGCGGTCAACGTTGCATTTTCTCGGACAGATATTGCAGTTCAAATAAGTCACCTCCTGAATTTACTATATTTTACCACATTTATTTGACTTTTACCACTGTTTTGTTATATACTTTTTTTATCAACACTGAACGGAGCTGATAGTATGCTTTTAGCAATAGATATGGGTAACACCAACATCACCCTCGGCGGATACGACGGTGACAGACTTGTTTTTGTTTCAAGGCTTTATACCGCACGAAGCAAGAGCAGTGACGAGTACGCCATAAATCTGCTTGATATCTTCAATCTCTATAATGTTAAGCCTACGGATTTCACGGGTGCTATTCTTGCTTCTGTTGTACCCGAGCTGACAGACCATATTGTAAGAGCCGTAAAATGTACTGTAGGCATTGAGCCGATTATTGTCGGCGGCAAATATAACGGTAACCTTAAGATAGAAATCCTTCCCGTGTCACATCTCGGTGCAGACCTTATTGCGGGCAGTATCGGTGCTATAAAAAAGTATCCCTTGCCTTGCCTCGTTGCAGACCTTGGTACTGCTACAAAAATTCTCGCTATTGATAAGAATGGTCTTTTCCGTGGCTGTACAATTTCTCCCGGTGTAAAGATATCTCTTGACGCTCTTGCAAAGGGTACTGCTCTTCTGCCCTCAATCAGCTTCACCGCACCCGAAAAGGCAATCGGAGAAAACACTACCGAATGTATGCAGAGCGGTATCGTATTCGGCACTGCCGCAATGCTTGACGGACTCATCAAAAGGATTAAAGTCGAGCTCGGCTACGAGAATGTAACCGTTGTCGCCACGGGCGGATATAGTCCTGCAATTATTCCCAGCTGTGAGACAGAGATTATATATGATGAAAATCTTCTCCTCGACGGGCTCAAGGCTATATATGAGGCGGCAGGATTGCAGTGAGGAGAGCCAAAGGGCCAAGGGCCAAGGGCCGAGGGCCGACACGCAAACGACCTGGTTACTAAATTAAGGCTTCACCTGCGCGGATTTAAAGAACACCTTTTTCAGAAAGATTAAATAAAACCGTTGTAAAGTTTCATTTTGAAATGCTTTTACAACGGTTTTAATATTTGCTTTCAAAGCTTCAGGCCGCCTTTACTCCACCGGGGACGCAGGAACAATCTTGCTGAGATAATCTCTGCTATGAGTGCGTCGGCCCTTGGCCCTTGGCCCTTTTCCCTAAACCCATTGACTAATCAAACTATATAGTTTATAATCAACTATGTATATAATACAAAAACTGTCCCTTGAGGGGCACAAAACGGAGGACTATTTATGGAAAACAAATTCTCACTCGACAAGTCCAAAAAGGTTTTCCCGATAATCATAATGTCTATCGGTATCCTTGTTGCACTTGTTCAGCTCATCACAAGACTTAACCTTATCACTCTTGTGTGCGCTCTTTACTGCTGTATCGTTTCAGCACTCATCCTTATTTCACTTATCGCAAAGAAAAAGGTATATGCTCCCATGCTTATCGGCTATGGTGCATCACTTCTCGGCATAATGCTCTTCCACATCATCTTCGGTGCAGATGCTGGCTTCGGTGCCTTCATCAAGGACGGTACCGCAGGCTGGTCAACTGCTGAAAATGCACTTATGTCAGGCGAAGGAAGCTTCTTTACAAGACTCCTCGGTAACCTTCTTCTTTCTCTTCCGATGATAATTGTTCTTGTGGCAATGTTCCTTGTTTCAAAGGCAAACATCACAAAGGGCAAAATCAAGGGCGTACTTTCATTTGCTCTTTCAGCTCTTCTTATGGGTACCTCCGTTTATCAGGTTCTTTATATGAATGTCAGAACAAAGCCCGTTACAGAAAGACTCTGGGACGGTCACGACAAGTACCTTGACGGTGTTGACGAAAACACAGCAGGCAAGCCCAATGTGCTCGTTATTATGATGGATGACCTCGGCTACGGTGACGTAGGTCTCAACGGCTCAATTTATGAAACCCCCAACATCGACTCAATCGGTGAAAACGGACTTAACTTTGAAAACTTCTATTCAGGCTATTCCGTATGCTCACCCGCACGTTTTGCGGCTCTCACAGGCCGTTATCCCTACAGAGGCTATGCTGATAATGTTATTTATCCCACACTTCAGACAAATGCCTCCTTTGCTCAGACTAGAATTTATAACTCCTTTGAGATGGGCAACAATGTTGACGGTATGCTCGGTGACGAAATCACTATCGCAGAGGTATTCCAGAATGCGGGCTACAATACAGCGGCATTCGGTAAGTGGCATCTCGGTGACTACGGTGAATATCTTCCCACAAATCAGGGCTTCGACTACTTCTACGGAAGCCACCATGTAAACGATATGTATGCCTTCTATCACGTACGTGAGGAAAATGGTGAGTACGAAATCGTACATGGTCAGGATGAGCTTCGTGACGAAAACGGCAAGAAGGATCAGAGCAAGCTTACCGAGTGGATTCACGAGGAAATCGAGACCTGGATTACCGACACAGTTACAAACAGTGACGAGCCCTTCTTCGCATACTATGCAACACCCTGGCCTCACGGACCTGTATTTGCAGGTGACGACTTTGACGGCACAAGCGGTATGGGTACCTATGTTGACTGCGTAACCGAGTTTGATACATACCTCGGTCAGCTCTTCAGCACAATGGAGGAGCTTGGCGTACTTGAGGATACAATCATCATCTTCACAAGTGACAACGGTCCCGCACTTGAAGGTTCAACTGCAGACCTCCGCGGTGCAAAGTACCTTCCCTATGACGGCGGACAGAAGGTTCCCTTTATGATTCGTTGGGACAATAACAACGGACTCTTCGAGCAGGGAGGTAAAAGAGAGCACAGCGGTACCTTCGTTGACCTTCTTCCCACACTTGTTGAGCTTTGCGGCATCACCGGTGAGGGCGGCAAGGAAAACTATCTCCCCACCGACCGTGTTATTGACGGTGTTTCCTTCGTACCCGTTATCGAAAGCGACACTCCCGTACATACTGCCGAGCATCCCATCCTTCATATGAAGAGAGAGGATATCAAGGCTATTCAGTACACAGTACCCGCATCTGAAATCAAGGCTATGTATCCCGATTATGACTATGCGGTACTCAACGATAACGAATACATCACACTCAAGTATTTCGATAAGGCACCCAACGATAATTCAGCCTTCTTTGACAAGACAAGAAAGAACTGGCTTCACATTATGACCGACGACTATCAGGAAAACTACAACCGTACTGTTGTATATCCGGAGATTTCCGAGAAGATGAACGGTGAGCTTCAGGGCATCCAGAAGAGCTTCAAGGAAAACAGAAGAGGTATTATCGAATAATGCCCGCTCTTTCAATAATGATAAAGCCCGCCTCATCACTTTGTAATCTCAGGTGCAAATACTGCTTTTACTGTGATGTGGCGTCTCACAGAGATGAATTTTCCCTCGGTGTAATGAACGAGGATACCGCAGAGAGTCTTATAAAAAAAGCCTTTGAGTTTGCTGACGGCTGCTCGGTAGCCTTCGCCTTTCAGGGTGGTGAGCCTCTTATTGCGGGTATGGATTATTTCCGCTCCTTTGTTGCCCTTGCGGAAAAGCATAACACTAAAAAGTCCGAGATTTACTATTCAATTCAGACCAACGGCACCTTAGTCGATGCCGACTGGGCAAGATTTTTCCGTGAGAATAAATTTCTCGTGGGTCTTTCACTTGACGGCGACTACGACAGAAACAAATTCCGTGTCGATGCAAATGGACAGAATTCCTACTACAAGATAACCAAGGCGGCAAAGCTTTTCGAGAAGTACGGTGTAGAGTTCAACATTCTTACCGTACTCACCGGCTTCTGCGCCGACAATGCGGAGACTATATACAAGCACTTCCGCAAGGAAGGCTTCAGGTACATTCAGTTTATTCCCTGCCTTCGTCCCATGGGGGATAATACCGAAAGTGAGTTATATATGACTCCTGAGCAGTATGCTGATTTTCTCATACGAATCTTCAACCTTTATGTGAAAGACTTCGTACGGGGTAATTACATAAGCATAAGGCAGTTTGACAACTGGGTACGTATGTACCTCGGGCAGAGGCCTGAGCAATGCGGTCTTATGGGTCACTGTACTCATCAGTTTGTATGCGAGGGTAACGGAAATATATATCCTTGCGACTTCTACTGTACCGACGAATGGCTCTTGGGTAACATCAACGAAAAATCCCTTGAAGAAATGGCAATGGGAGAAAAGGCAACCGCCTTCATAAAAGAGAGCATACCGATGCCCTCACAGTGTAAGGACTGTCGCTTTATTAAAATTTGCCGCGGCGGAGGGTGCAAGCGAAACAGAGAGAGTGCTGACTACTGTCAGAGCTATATGAAGTTTTTCTCCTCTTGTCTGCCACTTTTCAGAGCGTTTACGGATAAGCATTAAGGGAATAGGGACTAGGGATTAGTATAAAAATTAAAAGCGTTGCAGGAACTACTCTTGCAACGCTTTTTTTGTTGTCGTGACGGACGGCTGATGACCGCCCAATATAAATGTATTTATCGGTCAGGGTGACGGACACGGCACGCCGTGTCCCTACTAGTCCCTAATCCCTATTACGCTCTCTCGCCTACAAGCTCAAGATATCTTGCTTCAAGCACAACGAAGCAATCGTAGTTTGTGCTTGTTTCAATAAGCTCCTTAGCTTCTGTATAGGGCTTTACTGCTCTGCGGTAAACAGATTCTTTCTTAGCATAGCGGCTGAGCTCTCTCTTTACTGCAATGGCCGCAATAAAGTTGGGAGTTTCCTTTTCGAGAATAATCTGCTTTTCCTCTGCAATGGGCTCGTGAATATTTTCCTTGCCGTATTTCTTTATAAGAGCAGTTGCTTCCTTCTTAGCCTTTGCAAGCTTTATTGCATCAGAGCGGATTTCTCTTTCTTCCTTTGTGTTTTTAGGTAGTGCTCTTGCCTGACGAAGCTCCTCACGTACGTTGTCGTAGGTAGCAAGCATATCGCCTGAGAGAATCTTTTCAGCGGCGGCAACACGGAGTCTGCCTGCTTCTGTCTTGAACTTTTTAAGGTCCTCAAGAATGATAGGTGCTCTTTCTATAGCGAGATTTCTTTCCTTGGCAGCCTTCATCTGAGCCTTTGCCTTTGCAATTGCCTCAGAGCGGAGCAGCTTTTCTTCCTTGGTTGATTTCGGAAGAGCCTTTGCATTTCTGAGCAGTGACTTATCAACGGGTATCTGTACCTCGTTTGCAAGACTCTGAGCCTCACGGATAGTAGACATAGCCTCGATGAGATTATCGTCATCAAGCTCGCCTGTAACGTTGTCGGAGAACATTTTTCTTATTCTCAGTACGTCTGCATAAGCTCTGTGCTTGTTTTCCGAAAGGTCGTAGAAGAAGAATGGGAGAAGGTTGAGTACAGCACCGATGGCGGAGAAGATGATAAGGTCTTCGAAAAGTCCGTAGCGGAGAGCATCGTTGTAAAGTACTGATTTATCCTCGAACACGCCGTTCATTTCGTAGATGAAGGGATAGAAAAGTCCGGTGCCGAAGCCGATAAAGGTACCGACAAGACCCACAACCGAGAACATACCGTCAATTCTTACTCCGGTTTTCCACTGGTGGTAGTCTCTCATATCTGCGCTTATGTTGTGCTGAATGATATTCCAGAAGGTACTTGCGAATGAGTTGAGGTACCAGATTACGCATATGAGAATGAGGCTTTTATATGTAAAGTAAAGTGCGAGAATAGCTATTGCATTGAAGGCGTTTATAAATATGAGCATGTTTCTCTTACCGAACTTTGATATAGCATAGGGTGCGAGAAGCATTGACCACAGCGAAGCGTTTGATACTATAGTAATTGCAAGACCGTAGGTCGGCTCGTGAATACCTCCGTCCTTATAGATAAACTGCCATAAAAGGATTACGACATAGCCTGATTCGAGGAATACAACCCAGCTTGCGGCCTGTGTGATCCAGAAGTACTTGTTTTTTGCAACCTCACGGATAGCATCAATAAGTCTTACGGGGTCAGCCTTTTTCTTGGGAAGAATAAGTCTTTCCTTAACCTTGCCGAAGAATACGAGGCTGAGCACAACACCGATAATACCGAATATGGGGTAAATGATTCTGTAGGTGCGGATGCTTGTAAGACCGCCGGTAAGTGAAGCAAGTATGGGAATGAAAAGGTTTGTGAGAGTGGGGGCGAAGGAGTAGAATACCTGAGAGATACTAAGCACCTTGGCTCTTTCGTTTGAGTCGGGGGATATAATCTGCTGGAAGTAGGTGTAGCTTTCCATATAGAAGCACAGGAATATATTCAGCAGTATGTACATCAGCTCGACAACTATCATTCTTGCCGTATAGTCGATTTTTTCATACGGCATCCATACCATCGCAACGGAAATGAGGAAGATAGGAACAACCGTCCTCTGAATAAAGGGAAGGAATTTACCGCCCTTCATATGGTGGTTATCGTAATACCATGCGCGGAAAATACCGAGAGGCATACCGATAAGATTTGCGATGATGAGCATATACTGCAGGTCTGTAGGTTTGAAGCCGATTGCAGTACCGACAATCATATTTGCCGCATCAAGACCGATAGCAGAAGCAAGAAGGGTTGACCAGTGAGCACCGAAGCCGGCACCGCTTAGAAAACCGATTTCCTTATATGAGATATGCTGCCCTATCGGGGGCTTATTCCAATAGGTTTTCACGTGTCCGAGAGTACCCGTAACAGATGAAACAATCTTGTTATCCTTTATTGACATAATATTTCCTCCTGAAATTATTCAGCACAGCCGAAGTGCTTCATAAGTCCTTCAGCCTCTTCGTCGCTGATTTCAATTACACTGCCGTGACGCTTTTTGCGGGGTCCGATATCGTACTCGTTTTCACTCAGCTCGTAGAAAACACCGCTTGAAAGATCATCGCAGATAAGCGGGAAGTATCCCTTGCCCTCGTGGTAGCGGTCTACGATGAGACACCATCTGCCGTCGGGGAGCTTATAGCACTCGGGACCCTCAAGGCCGAAGTATTCTGCAAGATAGTCCGAATGTATTTTTTCGTACTCCTCACCCTTTTCGGGTACGAGCACCTTGCTTCTTTCAATAATGATTTTCTTATGGGTTTCATCCTTTGTGAAGCGGTAGTAATATCCGCCGTCACGTACGATATTAGTGTCGATGAGGGAAGTTTTTGCCTCCATAAACTTGAAGGTGGGGGAGAAGGTCTCGAAATCCTTTGTGTAAGCTCCGTAGATTCTCTGCTTGCGGGTAAGCTCACGCTTTTCTCTTACATTTGAAGCAAAGAAAACGAACCAGCTTTCCTTTTCCTCACAGTACACCGCCTCGGGCGCCCATACATTACCCGCCTCGGGTATACCAACCTCGATAAGCTTTTCCTTTGACCAGTCAATGAGATTTTCTGACTCCCATACGAAAAGACTTCTGCTGCCCTTGTGGGAATAATCGTGCCAGTTGCCGCCCTTTGTAGTGCAAAGATCAGTTCCGATTATGAAGTACTTTTTTATTTTTTTATCGTACACGATAAAGGGGTCACGGATGCCCGTTGTACCCGAGGTAGCCTCGATGAAAGGCTCTTCACCGCCAAGGTCAATCCAGTTAAGACCGTCCTTACTCACGGAAAACCATATCTGTTCTCTGTCCCCGTTTTCACCGCTTGTGAAATGGGGAAATAAATATGCCGCCATAGTATTTTCTCCTTTGTGCTTTTTTCATATTTTAACATATCATTACAGGCGTTGCAAGGTGTTTTCCGAAAAAGTGAGAAAGTCTGATTACACAAAAAAGCTACGAAAACTGACTGTTGCAGAAGTGAATTTTCTTATTTTATAAAATATGTTATAATTGAATGAAAAATTTTCTCCCTTTCAGTTGTTTTATAGTACGAAAGGAGGTTTTATGATGTATTCCTTTGCTAGCGATGAATACATAGAACTGATTGTAAAAACTTACGGCAACTCAATGCTAAGGGCTGCCTATGCTCTGTTGGGAAACCGTGACGATGCCGAGGATGCTGTTCAGGAGGCTTTTATAAAGCTTATGGAAAAGAAACCGGACTTTAAAGATGACGAGCATCTTAAGGCGTGGTTGCTGAGGGTTACAATCAACATTTCGAAAAATATGCTCAAGGCATCTTGGAGAAAAAACAAGTCTGTAACACAAGAAATCTCATACACAGAAAATGAATCTGACGAGATGCTTTTCTGCGTTATGAAGCTGGAAGAGAATTATCGCACGGTTATACACCTCTATTATTATGAAGGCTATTCTATAAAGGAAATAGCCGAAATACTTAAGCTTCCCTCTGCAACAGTAGGAACAAGACTCAACCGAGGCAGAGCGAAGCTGAGAAAAATGCTGGAAGGGGATGTTTCGATATGACTTTCAAAGAACTGTATGTTAAAGAAATGGATGAAATGTCTCTGAGTGAAGCCTTTGAGGTGCGTACGGCAACTCTTATGAAGCAGACAGCGGACAGAAAGGATGAAAAAGCTTTTATGAAAAGAAAACCCTTAAAGGCTTTGGCGGTAGCTGTTATAATAATCGCATTTTTGTCGGCAACTGCATTTGCATTTTCTTACCTTCTTTCTGCAAAGGAGGTTGCTGAGAATATAGGCGGTGAACAGCTCGGTGAGCTGTTCGGAGATAGTGCAGCTGAGCCTCAGACGATAAGCAACGGTGTTTATGATGTCGTCTTTTTGGGAAAGGCTTCGGGTACAAGGTTTAATAAAACTGTGGGCTTTGAAGTTGAAGAATCAAGGACCTATGCGGTGTTTGCAATTAAAAAAACTGATGGTACACCCCTCAGTCTCACAGAGGGAATGCCTGTTCAGTTAGCTCCTGTTATTGAAGGGTATATGCCATTCATGACATGGGGTGTTCTTGAGGGCGCAAGCGGTATGGAGAAGGATGGAGTTCTCTATTACCTGTTTGATTATGAAAATCTTGAGATTTTTGCCGACCGAACGGTTTCTGTTGTTGTTCTTGAGCCTGATATGTTCCCGACTTCGGAAATTCTGACCCTTGACGAAAACGGCAGTATTATTTACGGAGAAGGCTATGACGGAATAAGGGGGATATTCAATCTTCCTATGGATGAATCCAAGGCTGATCCTGAAGCTGCTAAAGAACTTTTAGGTAACTATTAAAACGGATATTTATGATTGTCACTACAAATGAGCGGTTTTTGCACGACCGCTCATTTTGTTATGCTTGATATATGAGAAAGGAAAATGCTTTACTTTTACCAATAACATATGCTACAATACACCCATAACAAAAAAAGGAGAAACAACTATGCTCAAGAAAGATACATTTGCACCACGTCCGCCTATGGGCTGGAACAGCTGGGATTGCTACGGAGCCGCAGTAAACGAAGAACAGCTTTTAGGTAACGCACAGTATGTTGCCGATAACCTTAAGGAATATGGTTGGGAGTATATTACCTGCGATATTCAGTGGTACGAGCCCAAGGCAACGAGCAATTTCTATAATAACTTCACCGAACTTTGTATGGATGAGTATTCACGTCTTATCCCTGCCGAAAACCGCTTCCCCTCAAGTGCAAACGGAGTAGGCTTTAAGACTATTGCCGATAAAATCCATGATATGGGACTTAAGTTCGGTATACATATTATGAGAGGTATTCCACGTCAGGCGGTACACCGCAACACACCCTTAAAGGGTACTGACCGCACCGCAAGGGATATCGCCCACGGCTTTTCTCTGTGCCTTTGGAATACCGATATGTACGGCGTGAGAAAATGCGACGGTGCTCAGGAGTACTATAACAGCCTTTTCGAGCTTTATGCTTCCTGGGGAGTTGACTTTGTAAAGGTTGACGATATAGCAAACACCGAATTCAAGCCTCATGACCCCTACAGCGCAAGAGATGAAATCGAAATGATAAGAAAGGCTATCGATAACTGCGGCAGAGCAATGGTGCTTTCACTTTCTCCCGGACCCGCAGTGATTAACGAGGCCTTCCACCTTTCACAGAATGCTAATATGTGGCGTATGACAGGCGACTTCTGGGACCATTGGGATAAGCTTTATGCAATGTTTGAGCGTTGCGAAAAGTGGGCTCCCCACGTGAAAGCAGGCTGCTGGCCCGACTGCGATATGCTTCCCCTCGGTAAAATCAGTAAGACCTGCACCTGTCTCGGTGACCGTGACCGCTATACAAACTTCACTCCTGACGAGCAGAAAACAATGCTCACTCTGTGGTCAGTTTTCCGTTCACCTCTTATACTCGGCGGTGAGCTTCGTGAAAACCGCCCCGAAGACCTTGAGGTTATCACTAACCGTGATATTATTGAGATAAATCAGTACTCGAGCGAAAATGAGCAGATTTTCCGTACCCGTGACTCTGCGGCGTGGAAATGTACCGATAAAAACGGAAATCCCGTTGTGGCTCTCTTTAATCTCTCTGACAGTGAAAAAGAAGTAAGTGCCGATATCACTCAGTACGGCTATGAGGGCGAATACAAAGCCACAGAGCTCTGGTCAAAGGAAAGCGCTTCCTTTGACGGTACTGTCAGTGCAGTGCTTAAGCCTCACGCGGCGGCAATTTACCGTCTGGAGAAAATATAATGGTCGGCATTGTTGATGTTGGCGGCGGTATGAGAGGCGTATACTCAAGCGGAGTTTACGATTACCTTATGGATAAGAATATAAGCGTTGACCTTTGCATAGGTGTTTCAGCGGGGTCAGCGAATCTTATTACCTATCTTGCGGGTCAGAAAAGGCGTACTCTCGGATTTTACCGCGACTATCCCCAAAGAAAAGAATATATGAGCTTCAGAAATCTTCTCAGAAGCGGCTCATATATCGGTCTTGACTATATATATTCGGATTTAAGCAACAGTGGCGGTGAAAATCCCCTTGATTTTGCATCTGCACTGAAAAACAGTATGAAATACCTTGCCGTTGCGACAAGAGTAAGTGACGGCGCAGCTGAGTACTTTCCGAAGGAAGCTATGAAGCAGGATGATTATTCCGTACTCAAGGCAAGCTGCTGTATGCCCGGGGTGTGTAAGCCCGTCAGGGTGGGAGAAGGGCTTTACGTTGACGGCGGAGTCGCAGACCCCGTTCCCGTGGAAAAGGCTTTTGAAATGGGTTGCGACAAGGTTATTATCGTACTCACCAAGCCACGTGAGGATTACTGTAAGCCTCTTCTTGCAACAAAGGTACTGTCTGCAAGGCTGAGAAAATATCCCGAGGTGCTTTCTCTTATGAAAAGCCTTCACACAAGGTGCAACGATATTTTTGAAAAGGTATCCGAGTGGGAAAAAGAGGGCAGGGTGCTCGTCATCGAGCCCAAGGAGCTTCACGGCATGACAACCCTCAACACCGACAGCGAAGCAATCTGCAAGCTTTATGAGCAGGGCTATAAGGATGCCAAAGCAATAGAAAATTACATATAAACAGAAGGTCCCGATATATAGGGATCAGGGACTAGGAATTAGGGACTAGGTAATAGGGACTAGTTGCCTCCCTCGTCGAGGGAGGTGGCACCCGAAGGGTGTCGGAGGGAGTC
>JAFZFT010000114.1 GCA_017555765.1 Clostridia bacterium
GTTATTCTTCCGCTGTGTTATTCTTAATAGTAAAGAGACTGCCAAAATTCAATATCCTCAGAGCTTATTAGGTCACCCTGCAAATATAAATAGGTTACTCTTTTTTTATCGTCATCAAAAACAGAAACCAAGCAACACTCGTTCGAAACAATATGCCTAAATACTATTAAATCATCATAAACCAGCCGGCTTCCCGAAGAACTTGTTTTTGTGTTGTTATATATATTCTCCTCTAAATCCCACGAAACTGAAATTTTTACTGAATCACTAAATGTATCTGCCCAATAATAATACTCTGTATTATTTGCAAATTCAGGAATCTTTTCTGGAAAGCAATATAAAATCCTTTTTTTATTTTCTTCTTCCACGATATTTTCGTCTATATCAAGATAATTTTCAACTGCTGTAGTTTTTGAAATAATAGGATAAAAAATTGATTCCTTAGGCGAAAGGCTCAATAAAACTACCGTTGATATCACATTCAAAAACACTAATCCCGTTAAAAGCAATATCAAACTTTTCATTTTTTCTTTTTTTAAAAGCCTTGCAAACAAAAGTATTATTACTGGAATTAAAGCAAAAACAAAAATAACAACTAAATAAAATGCATTAGAAATATGCGGATATAATAAATATTGAGAATAATAACCATAAGGAAATATAATCAAAATTATCCACACAAAAGAAACCAGTGAATACATTATCTTATTCATAAGATTACCTCGGACTATTTTAATAAATACGCATATAATACGGCTGAAATTGTCGGACTAAACACTCCACTTTTAAATGACAGGGGACGGTTCTGTGTCGTCAACCTGTTGCTTTCAAACATATATTATCACCTCATTTTTTGCTTGTCAAGAAAACATTATGATATGAAAAAACTAAAAGCTCCCTCGCTGAGGGAGCTGTCCGTAAGGACTGAGGGAGTCTCGGCGGCGGGGTTAGCACCGCCGAGTTGGGGCTGAGTTTAACTTTTAGGGATTGTCGGAATACGGAGAAGTGTCAGCTGTGTTATAATCTGTCCTCTTCAACAACCTTTTGCATAAGCAAAAATTGTTCTGTGCAGTTTTTAGCAAACGTCTCCACCGATAAATCGTCTTCGAAACTCTGTAATTCTGAATACATAACCTTACCATCACTATTTATTAAAGCTGCATAAGCATAGTCTGTTATGTATAAGTTTACAGTCAAACCATCAATATTCATTTCTTGTTTTTCCACTTCAAAAATAATATCCGAACCATCAAGAACAAGGTATTGCAACAAGTATTTAGAACGAAGAAGTAAACTGTTTGTCTCTAAATATTCAAGGTCATAGTTGTTTTTATAATCAACATCAAAAGAGGAAACGCTTATCATTACACTGCCTTTACAATCCCCTTTGAAAATCTCATAATCTCCACCCATATCGAACTCATAATAAGGCAGATATTTTTTGCTGATTTCAGCATTTTCAAAATCTTTTACTTTTACTATTTGTTCTGAGTAAACTTGATTGCCTTTTATATGGGTAAAAAAAGCTGCTCCGAAGCAAATGTATGAAGCAATAATAAATATTGCAAATAATTTTTCAACAGTTAATTTAAGATTATCCTGTTTCTTCAAAAAGATAAGAAAAACAGTATGTGCTATTGCAAATGTAACAAAAATTTTTGCAGGATTTAAATACTTATAAATTGCACCAAAATCATAAGCATCAATTTCATAAAGCACAGCATTAAAAAAGCAAATGCAAGCTAATATGATGTAAATAGCTATGGCTAACATATTTATTCTTTTATAAGTCTTCATATTTTCAGCTCCTTAAATAACAGGGGACGATTCTTTGCCTTCACCGCTGCACATCATTTACATCTTCAGCATATCACAAAGGGAATACCTTGTCAATGTAATTTGCAGCCACTCACCCTCAATCCCCGTGTGCATTAACCTCTACGTGTCTCTACCCTCGATATGCTTCGCTCGATATGCACCTATGGTGCTCGATATGTAAACTCGATATGTCCGCCTTGCGGACACTAATCCCTACTTGACACACCCCATATAATATAGTAAAATAAAATAATATAAGTCTATCCTACCAATAAACTATAAAGGACAGGTGAAAATATGAAGTATATCTGGGAAAATCCCGAAATAATCAAAGAAAACAAGGAGGACGGCCACGCTATAGCTATGTGCTATGACAGAGCGGACAGTGCCGCAAAGAGAGCCGAGTCTCCTTATAAGATGTCCCTTAACGGTCAGTGGAAATTCCATTGGGAAAAGGGCGTAGCTGAGCTTCCTACAAAGTTCAGAGAGCCGGATTTCGACGATGCCGAGTGGGAAGAGATTACAGTACCCGGTGTGTGGCAGATGCAGAAGGACTACACAAAGCCTTGGTACTATGCTAACTCATACCCCAACTGTATCGGTATCGAAAAGAGCAAGATTCCCTCAATCGATGTCAAGGGTCAGGAAATTGCTATGCACAGAACAAGCTTTGTTCTTCCCGAAAACTGGAACGGCAGAGAGGTGTTCCTTCATTTCGGTGCTGTAAAGGCAGGTCTTGCAGTTTATCTTAACGGCAAGTATGTAGGCTACTCACAGGGCTCCTTTACTCCCCACGAATTCGATGTAACAAAGTTCCTCAAGCCCGGTGTTAACGTACTTGCGGCTGAGGTTTACCGCTATACAGACGGTACCTACCTTGAAGACCAGGATATGTGGTTCCTTTCAGGTATCTACCGTGAGGTTTATCTTTACAGTGAGCCTAAGGTTTGCGTAAGAGACTTCTTTGTAAGAACAGAGCTTATCAATGACTATACCGATGCTGACCTCAGCCTTGATATCTATCTCAAGGACTATACAGGCGGCGGAAAGAAGGTAAAGGTTGATGCTACTATCCTCACTGCAGGCAAGCCCATTGCAGTCGGTGAGTACGAGGGCACAACCTCTGCTGACGGCAACAAGGTTGTTTTCAAGAAGCGTGTTATCAGCCCCGAGCTCTGGTCAAGCGAAAAGCCCAACCTTTATACTCTTCTCATCAAGTGCGAGTGCGACGGTACTGTTACCTATAAGTCAGTACGCTTCGGCTTCAAGCAGGTAGAAATCAAGGGCGAAAAGATTCTTGTTAACGGTCAGCCTCTTCTCATCAGAGGTGTAAACCGTCACGATTATGATCCCGACCACGGCTGGGCAGTACCCGACGAGAGATATATTCAGGACCTTGATATTATGAAGCGTAATAATATCAACTCCATCCGTACAAGCCATTATCCCAACGACCCCAGATTCTACGATCTTTGCGACGAATACGGCTTCTGGGTAATGGATGAATGTGACCTTGAAACTCACGGCGTAAGAAGAAAGAATGTACCCGGTGACAACCCCATGTGGACAAAGGCTGTTGTTGACCGTATGGAAAGAATGGTTCTCCGTGACAGAAACCATGCCTGCGTATTTATGTGGAGTCTCGGTAACGAGGCAGGTGACGGCTCAAACTTCCTGAGAATGAAGGAAGCGGCTCTCAAGCTTGATAATACAAGACAGTTCCATTATGAGGGTGATTTCGACTTTACAAAGAGTGACGTTATCAGCCGTATGTATCCCACAGAGGATCAGGTTGAAAAGCTCGGCAAGAAGGAGCCTCTCACAATCACTTGGTTTGACAATATCGCAAATGCACTTGCTGCTGACAGCAAGCCTATTTCAAAGGAGCTTTACAACAAGCCCGTAGTATTCTGTGAATACGCTCACGCAATGGAAAACTCCCTCGGTAACTTCCGTGAATATATGGATGCCTTTGAAAAGTACGACAACCTTTGCGGCGGTTATATCTGGGACTTCGTTGACCAGGCAATCCATAAGGTGAACGAGGACGGCGAGGATATGTGGCTTTACGGTACAGACTATGACGAAAAGCCATTATGGCTTCTTCCTCCCTATAATACCTGTGCTATCACCGGCAGTAACGTATACTTCAATGCTAACGGCATCATCGCTGCTGACAGAAAGGTGCATCCCTCAATTCACGAGGTAAGAAAGGTTTACTGCGAGGTTGAAATCAAGGCTATTGATGGCGCAAGAGGCTCATACATTCTTAAGAATAAGCAGCTCTTCTCAGACCTTTCAGCCTTTGATATCAAGTACCTCATCACAGAAAACGGTGAGAAGCTTGCAGAGGGTCTTCTTGACAGATCCTTCTTTGAAAAGCTTGCTCCTCTTTCACAGAAGGAGCTCAAGTTCGATTGTGCTAACTTCCTTGACAGAAAGGGCGAAATTATCATCACCTTCTCATATCTCAGAAGAGAAGCTTGTCGCTTCGCAGAAGCAGGCTATGAGCAGGGCTGGGATCAGTTCATTCTCAAGGCAGCCGACGAAAAGGAAAAGGCAGTATATGAGGATAGCGTAGAAATTGAGGGTACAGAAAAGAAGTTTGATGTTGTAGGTAAGGACTTCCGCTACAGATTCGAAAAGGGTCAGCTCGTTTCAATCGTAAAGGGCGAGAAGGAATATCTTATCGGCTCACTCAAGCCCAACTACTTCAGAGCTCTTACCGATAACGATATCGACGTTTTCAATTTCGTACCTCCTCTCATTCCCTTCCAGCCTCTCTTCCAGTGGAGACGCGCTACCGATGCTCTCAAGACAAAGGCAACCTCCGTACACAAGCACGGCCACAGTGCCCACATCGAAACAACTGTTTCGGTTATGGGTATGAAGGATGTTAAGATGACCTATACAGTATATCCCGACGGTAAGATTGATGTTACTCACGAGGGTACCGCAACACTTCAGAATATGGTACGCTTCGGTACTGTTCTTACAATGGCAAGAGAGTTCGATAAGGTTAAGTGGTACGGCAGAGGTCCTCACGAAAACTATATCGACAGACGAACAGGCGCAAGAATTGCTATTCACGAGATGTCTGTTACCGATATGGAGCATCATTATATGAGACCTCAGGAAAACGGTCACAGACTTGATGTAAGAATGATGGAAATCAGAAACGAAGCCGGTGAAGGCTTACGCTTCACACAGAAGGGAGAAAAGCCCTTTGCAATCAACTGCCATCATTACACTGTCAATGACCTTGACGATGCAACACATATCCACTCACTCAAGCATAAGGACTTCACAACAGTTTGTATCGACCTTATGCAGAGAGGTATCGGCGGTGACACACCGGGTAATGCTTGTCTTCGTGAGCCCTACATTATGCACAAGGGCACAAAGTACAGCTACGGCTTCACTATTGAAGTAATAGAATAAAGTTAACAGACCCGACATCCGAGTGGTGTCGGGTCATATATGTTAAAATAAAGGAGAGAAAAAAATGTTTTGTCCCAATTGCGGAAAACAACTTGAAGACAGCTCTAAATTCTGCCCTTACTGCGGTGAGAAAA
>JAFZFT010000016.1 GCA_017555765.1 Clostridia bacterium
GTACATAACATAATAAATGTTTTCTTATATCTGATTTTATTCTTTGTTTATAAAAACGTGCTCTTGATGTGTATTGTTGTTTATCTCAATACATTTGTAAACACATTCTCAAATGTTTATACACCAAATATCAATGCAGATATGCGTGACTATCATCAGTGGAAAACAGGCGTGCGTGTTGACGGTCTTTTCACACCGCTTACACTTATCGGTACAATTTTAGGCTTCTTTACAGGTCTGGTTATTCCTGCAATTTATGAAAAAATGGGTCTTAAAGAAGATTATTCTGTACTCTATAATGATGAAATGAGAAACAATCTCTTCACTGTGCTCATTATCTGTTCAATCGTAGGCTCAATTATGAATCTTATTCCATATCTTTTCTATGATTTGACTGAGAAAAAACATCGTGGCTATGTGAACGTGCTTAAAATCCGTGCAATGTTTGAAGACTATGGTAATGGTGAACTTGAAGATGCACAGCTTGTAGATGCTATGAAAATTATCAAAGGTGCAAAAGACAACTTACAGAGGAAGGTTATTGATAAATCTTTAAGCAAGGCAGAAATCAAGGAAATTAAGAAATATAACGAGTTTGTTGATGGTTTGCCGATTGTAAGAGAAGAGCTTGAAAAGTTTAACACAGAGCGCTATAAAGCACAGCTTGATTCTGCAAGAAAAATTCTTGCTAATGGTGAGGTTTATCTCTATTCAAATTGGAAGGAAGAGAAAAAACTCGCAAATAAACTTCCAAAATCAACCAATGAAGAAAAAGAAATCCGTGCAGATGCTTTACAACTTGTAAGAACAAAAAAACGCTCTTTTAAACTCCTTAATAAATATGGAAAAGAAAACCTTATAACACCTGACGAAAGTATCCCTGAAGAAATCAAAAGCCGTGAAATCAATACTTCGAAGGAGCGTGCTCAGGCAAAGGCTGAACTGAAAGCATACGTAAAAAGTGTTTCAGTTTATCGTAGAATAACAAAACCATACAATGATGCTAGAAATCTTGTCATTCAGGCTGAAAATTATACACATTTAGACGATATCGAAAAACTTTATGAAAGTATACTGTTGAAAAATTAAAACTTAAATTCGATTTGTAATTTATAAATTTATCATGTAAAAATATTTTTTATTGAACAATTTGATTTTTCAGCTGTTTTCAATAATCACAAAAAAGCGTTGCAAAAGGGTAGCAAAATTCCCAACTGCAACGCTTATTTCTTTTAAATGGCTTAAATACTATATAAAACAACGATACCACTATTGACCTAAATTGTATCAATAGTGGTATCTGATTTGGCATTGACTACGCTATTTGATACAATTCGTTGTTTTTACAAGTAGCGTTGCAATCAAATAATCAGTCAATAAACTCGTAATCAAATGGGCATTTATCTTTCCAATATTGTTTATTCTTTTCCATTAAGTCACATATTATTTGATAAGTAAATCTATTTATATCAAAAATCATAATATAATTCCTTTTATTGACCTAAACTCAACCAATCTCCATTTTAAAACAGATTGGTAGGTCGTTTTTAAATTCACCTTTAAGATTGATTTCAAGGTGTTTTTCGTTTCTGCTAAATTTTATCTTTTCATCACTGCCAAGAAGCTCAATGCTTTCAATGAGATAATCGTGAGGATTATGTTTTTTAAGAGTTTTGATTTTAACCTTCTTTGATGGACGCATTTGGAAAACATAAAGAAATCCGTCTTTATATGTGAATCTGAAATCCTTATTTGTAAACTGCTTTTCATCGCCATCTTTAAAGAAACCATCTTCAGCATTTACCTTGCCTTCACCGAATTGCTTCCAGAAAGTTGTGCCATAAATACCTTCACCATTGATAGAAAGCCATTCACCCATTGTAAGAAGAACTTCAGTTTCTTCGTCTGTGATTGTACCGTCTGACTTTGGACCGATGTTGATAAGAAGGTTACCATTTTTAGAAACAATATCAACAAGGTCACAGATTACTTGTCTGGCACTCTTGTACTCATTATCTGCTCTGTAGCCCCAGGATTGCTTACCGATTGCAGTATCAGTTTGCCAATAAATCGGTGAAATACCTGAAAGAGCACCACGCTCAACATCAAATGTTGCGACAGTTGGTGGGAAAGCCTCGTGTTTGTAGTTGATGGTTACTTCCTTGCCCCATTCGTCTGCACGATTATAGTAATATGCAGCAAGTTTTTTAAGATATGGTTTAAATGAGTGGTTATGAATCCACCAATCAAAATACAATACAGATGGTTGATATTTATCGACTAATTCACAAGTACGAACAAGCCAGTCCTCGAGCCATTCTTCACTTGCGCCGAGAGAATAAGTATCAGCAGTGTATTTATGTAAATCGTGGGAATGAAATTCTTTGCAATAAACTGCAGGACCATAAAAATCACGGTAAGCTTCGTCATTGACATCACTGTCAAAGGTTCTGCCCATATTCATAAAGAAATAATGTTCAGCCCTGTGAGTTGATGCACAAAGGGTAAGTCCCTGCTTTTCACATTCTGCCTTTAACTCACCTACAACATCACGACAAGGCCCCATTTCTTTTGAATTCCAACGATTGAATTTTGTATCATACATTGCAAAGCCGTCATGGTGCTCTGCAACGGGCATAACATACTTTATACCTGCTTTTTTGAAAAGTGATACCCATTTTTTTGCATCAAAGTTCTCTGCCTTGAACATTGGGATGAAATCCTTGTAACCAAAATCCTTCTGCTCACCATAAGTCTTTCTGTGATACTCAAATTCTCTGTTGTCACGATTATACATTGTTCTTGAATACCACTCATTACCGTAAGCAGGCACAGAATAGATACCCCAATGAATGAAAACTCCTAGCTTATCGTGCATATACCAATCAGGTACCTTATGATGAGAAAGGGAAGACCAATCGGCCTTGTATCTGCCTTTTTCGTTCACATCATCAATCTGCTTTAAATATTCTTTTGTTGTCATCTTTTTACACCCCAGATACATTCGTTATTATTACCCATAGCAGAGAAAACAATCTTTTCTGTTCTTTCCTTGCTTTCGTCAGCCTGCTTACAGAATACACCCTCATAAGTCACACCGTCGATTACAAATGTGATATAGGCTGTGCTGTCTTTAACTGTCCATGTACCGTTTGCAGCTTTTGATGATACTGCGGTATTCTGTTTTGTGCTTTCGTAAACTTTAAGATTTGAAATTGTACCGTCAGCATTGAGAGATATATTCTGTGTGGGAGCAATAATGCCGTTTACATCTGCCCAATCTGCACAGCCGTTACTGATAGTACCGTGGTTGATAAATTCGTATTCGCCAACGAGGTCAGCCTTGCTGAAGCCGTTGTAGTCTATAGTTTCACCTGTATACTCAAAGGGAAGCACAACAGTCCAGCCGTTTTCTGTTCTTGCCATCTGATGCACTCTTACCTGATGTCCCTCGTGACCGTAATTAAAGCGTGTGTGGTAAATCTGGAACATCTTGCCGTCAGCAGTTACAATGCTTGATGAGTGACCGCCTGCAAGATATGCAGTATCAAGGCAGTCGAATTTGTAATTACCGAAAAGCTTTGCACCGCTGTTTACATAGTCCATAGCATCGTTACCTGCAGCATCAACATAAGGGCCGTCAACGTTTTTACTTCTGTATTCTCTGATGTTGTAGCCGCCGAGAGCATTAAGTCCGCAGTAGGTAAGATAGAAATAATAGTAATCGCTTACAGGATCATAAACAATATAGGGACCTTCACCTGAGCCTTCATTCATTTCGTTTGTACGGCTGATTCTCTTGCCGTAATACATATCGTAGCCGTCGGTTTTCTTCATAAATTCATAGTCAGGCATACCTGTGCTTTCAACAAGAGGCATAATGAATACACCTGCTGAATATGAGCCATAAACCATCCACATATCACCGTTTTTATCGGTGAAAACAGTCGGGTCAATACA
>JAFZFT010000017.1 GCA_017555765.1 Clostridia bacterium
GGCAACTTTCGACCGCTGCGCCATCCTCACCTCGCTTCATCTCGCACTGCGAGCGCTTCGGTGACGATGCTTTGTCGCTCCGGACAACAGCAATTATTCGCTCCGAAGGAGCCACCATAATCTCGCCGTCCCTGAAAGGGAAGGGGGACCGCGTTAGCGGTGGAAGGGTTTGCCATAGCGGCATGAGCGATACCACGGCTGATATATCATTGAAACAGGAAGGTGAAAAAGATTTGCCACACTCCCTCCGTCAAAATCTGCGATTTTGCCACCTCCCTCAATGAGGGAGGTCAGGTTTACAATTGGGTGAGCGTAAGGAGGTAGGTTGCAATCGGTCGCCGTGGTTACGGCTTCGCCATTACCCCTTTGTCACTTAGTGACATTTCCCCCCGCTACGGGATGTATTTTTATATAAATGAGGCGGTAGGATTGAGCGTGACAGACCCTCCCGTCACCCTTACTGGTGCCACCCTCCCTTTAAGGAGGGCAAGGGTGGTTTTATCTGTTGAAATAAACTGCAAGAGATTTACCCTCTCAGTCACAACCTTCGGTTGCGACAGCTCTCCCTGAGGGAGAGCCAAGCCTTATCTATCTAAATAAAAAATATTTATCTTGCCTCTCCCTTTGGGAGAGGTGGCAGATGCAAAGCATCTGACGGAGAGGGCTAATTCCTTTGGGAAATTCCCTCTGTTAGAGGGAGTGTCACGAAGTAACGAGGGTGTGCCCGTTTGCGGAGCAAACGGTGGCAGATGCGAAGCATCTGACAGAGAGGGCTAATTCCTAATTCCTTAAAAATCACGGATGATTTTTTAATGAAAATGACAAATCACACAACTAATCTCCACACCAAAATATCATTTTTGACCTTATTACCAAAAAGCATTTTCCGACCCCTTTTTCGTTGACAAAAACTGCCGTTTTGTGCTATACTTTCATAGTAAAAACTATACTGTTTTTTATGGTATGCATTCCCTTGAGACTGACGGTTCAGTGGAGCTCACCACACGGATCAGGGAAGAAGAATAAGTCGACCGTCTGGGCAGCTTAACAAGGGTTTTGAGCCTTGTTTAAGTGTGCCCTTTTTTTATTGAATGCAGAGTGCAAAATGCAGAATGCAGAATTGCGCCCGACAGTTCAAAAGCGGTAAAGCTTTACCCGCCCCGATAGCCGTATTTGCCATAGCAAATATATCGTGCCGCAGGCATATCGCATCCGCTCGGCGGATATATCGCACGCCGCAAGGCGTATATCGCTCACTGACACAGTCAGTGACAGTAAACAACTCAGTACAATTTCTCCTAAGGAGGTTTTTATTATGAAAAAAGTTGCAATCATTATGGGAAGCGACAGCGATTTACCCGTAGTTGCAAAGGCAGCCGATACCCTTAAGGAATTCGGTGTACCCTATGAGCTGCACATCTATTCCGCTCACCGTACTCCCGTTGAGGCTAAGGAGTTTTCCGAGTCTGCAAGAGAGAACGGCTTCGGCTGTATTATCGCCGCCGCAGGTATGGCTGCTCACCTTGCAGGTGCTATTGCCGCTAATACTACCCTTCCCGTTATCGGTATCCCCATGAAATCAAAATACCTTGACGGTATTGATGCCCTTCTTTCAACTGTACAGATGCCCTCAGGTATCCCTGTAGCTACAGTTGCTATTGACGGTGCAGTCAATGCCGCCTTGTTGTCTGTTGAGATACTCGCAGTGACCGACGACGACCTTGCAAAGAAGCTCAAGGCTAAGAGAGATGCCGACACTAAGAAGGTACTCGAAAAGAACGCTGCTGCAGAAGCACAGTATAACTTCTAAGCTTCGGCTTTACTAATGAGTAGCAAGTAGTAAGTACAATTTAAATTTTTAAAAATAAACTAATAAACAATAAACGGAGGTTTTTAACAATGGAAAAGATTTACACAGGTAAAACAAAGGACGTTTACAAGCTCGAGAACGGCAACTGCCTTCTCAAATTCAAGGACGACTGCACAGGTAAGGACGGCGTTTTCGATCCCGGTGAAAATGCAGTAGGACTCACAATTGACGGCGTTGGTGACGTTAACCTTCGTATGTCAATCTACTTCTTCGAAAAGGTAAACGCAGCAGGCATCAAGACTCACTATGTAAATGCTAACCTTGCTGATACAACTATGGAGGTACTTCCCGCAAAGGTATTCGGTCACGGCCTCGAGGTTATCTGCCGTCACAAGGCAGTAGGCAGCTTCATCCGTCGTTACGGCGATTATATCGAAGAGGGTGCAGACCTTCCCGCATATGTTGAAATGACCTTCAAGAATGACGAAAAGGGCGATCCCCTCGTAATCAAGGATGCTCTCGTTGCTCTCGGCGTTATGACCGACAAGCAGTACGATGACATCAAGGAAATGACACAGAAGATTACTCAGATTGTTGCTGATGACCTTAAGGAAAAGGGTCTCGTACTCTATGACATCAAGTTCGAATTCGGCTACGATCCCGAAGGCAACGTTATGCTTATCGACGAAATCGCATCAGGTAATATGCGTGTTTACAAGGACGGTAAGTACATCGACCCCATGACTCTTTCAGAGCTTTTCTTCGCATAATCACAGACTACAACAGCAATCGGGTTTTACCGCCCGATTGCCCTCGCATTTTATAAAGGAGCATTTACATGGGTGGTTTTTTTGGCGCAACATCAAAAAGAGATGTTATTCTTGATGTATTTTTCGGTGTTGACTATCATTCTCATTTAGGTACCCGCAGAGGCGGTATGGCCTGCCTCAACAAAGAGAAGGGCTTCCAGAGAGATATACACAACATCGAAAACTCACCTTTCCGTACAAAGTTTGCGGGTGTAACCGATGAAATGAGCGGTAATGCCGCCATCGGCTGTATCAGTGATGCTGACCCTCAGCCTCTTCTGATGCGTTCAAACCTCGGTACATACGCTATCACTACTGTCGGTACTATCAACAATGCCGACGAGCTTGTCAGTCAGTACCTTTCCTTCAGCGGAGGTCACTTCACTGCAATGACAGGCGGCAGAATAAATTCAACAGAGCTTGTTGCGGCTCTCATAAATCAGAAAAGCAACTTCAGCGACGGTATCCGCTTCGCTCAGGAAAAAATCGAGGGTACTCTCACTCTTCTCATCTTAAAGGAAGACGGTACACTCATCGCCGCAAGAGACAAGGTGGGCAGACTCCCCGTTGTTATCGGTAAGGACGATGACGGTTACTGCGTATCCTTCGAGTCCTTCGCCTTCGAAAAGCTCGACTATCAGAGAGTACGTGAGCTCGGCCCCGGTGAAATCGTGGAAATCACTCCCGAGGGCATAACTACTCTCGTTGAGCCCGGCAAGAAATTAAAAATCTGTTCCTTCCTCTGGACATACTACGGCTATCCCAACTCAAGCTACGAGGGTATGAATGTTGAGGTTATGAGAACACGCAACGGCGAAATAATGGCCGCCGCTGACAAAAAGAACGGACTTAAAAAAGAGGACATCGACTTCGTTTCAGGCGTTCCCGATTCAGGTACTCCTCACGCTATCGGCTATGCAAACGAAAGTGACATTCCCTTTGCAAGACCATTCATCAAATATACACCGACCTGGCCGAGAAGCTTTATGCCTCAGAACCAGCTCGAACGTAATAAGGTCGCAAAGATGAAAATGATACCCGTCCACGAGCTTATCAAGGACAAGAAGCTCCTTTTCGTTGACGACAGTATCGTAAGAGGCACTCAGCTTCAGGGCACTGTAGAATTCCTTTACAGTAACGGTGCAAAAGAGGTACATATGCGCTCAGCCTGTCCTCCCATTATGTACGGCTGTAAGTTCCTCAACTTCTCAACAGGCACCTCCGACTACGACCTCATCACAAGAAGAATTATCCTTGAGCTTGAGGGAGAAGAGGGCGAGAAGCATATCGACGAGTACTCCGACCCCACAACCGAAAGAGGCAAGGCTCTTCTCGACTGCATCTGCAAGAAGTTAGGCTTCGCTTCACTCGGCTATCAGTCTCTTGAGGGACTTATCGAAGCAATCGGTCTTCCCGAGGAATGTCTTTGCACATATTGCTGGAACGGAAAAGACTAAGTAGCCAGTAGTCAGTAGCCAGTAGCTACGCGACACCGTGGGATAAAGGAGCAGGGCTCTACCCGCGGGAAATTCAGGGATACGGCGAGTCGTGTCCGCCAAAACAAACAATAAAATTACAGGAGAATAATCATGGATCATAAAAATTCTTTCTCTGCATCCTATGCAGCGGCAGGTGTTGATATCACTGCCGGATATAAATCAGTAGAGCTTATGAAAAAGCACGTTGCAAGAACACGTAACGAAGGTTCTGTTGACGATGTAGGCGGCTTCGGCGGCTGCTTCGACCTTGCTTCAATCGCAGGTATGGAGCATCCCATTTCAGTTTCAGGTACTGACGGCTGCGGTACAAAGGTTAAGCTTGCAATCCTTATGGATAAGCACGACACAATCGGTATTGATGCAGTTGCTATGTGTGTTAACGACATCATCTGTGTCGGTGCAAAGCCCCTCTTCTTCCTTGACTATATTGCTTGCGGTAAGAACTACCCCGAAAAGATTGCTGAAATCGTAGGCGGTGTTGCTGAAGGCTGTGTACAGTCAGGCTGTGCTCTTATCGGCGGTGAAACCGCAGAGCATCCCGGTCTTATGCCCGAGGAGGATTATGACCTTGCAGGCTTCGCAGTAGGTGTTGTTGACAAGCCCAAGATGATTGACAACAGCAAGATGGTAGCAGGTGACGTGGTTATCGCTCTCCCCTCAACAGGTATTCACTCAAACGGCTTCAGCCTTTGCCGTAAGGTTTTCGATATTGACAACAACAATCCCGAGCTTTATGTTGCCCGTGAGGAGCTCGGCGGCAAGACAATCGCAGAGGCTCTTCTCGTACCCACCAAGATTTATGTAAAGCCCGTACTCGCTCTTATCGAAAAGGTAGCAGTCAAGGGTATTTCACATATCACAGGCGGCGGCTTCTATGAAAACATTCCCAGAAGCATTCCCGACGGACTCTGCGCAAAAATTGACAAGTCCGCTGTTAAAGTACTTCCCATCTTTGATGTAATCGCAAAGTGGGGCAACATTCCCGAAAGAGATATGTATAACACCTACAACATGGGCGTTGGTATGAGCATCGTTGTTCCCGCAGATGAAGTTGAGCTTTCACTTTCAATCCTCAAGGAAAACGGTATTGACGCTTATGTTATCGGTGAAATCATCGAAGGCGAGGAGAAGGTGATTCTCTGATGAAAAGAATAGCAGTTCTCGTTTCAGGCGGCGGTACTAACCTTCAGGCTCTTATCGATGCCGAAAAGAACGGTATCATCAAAAACGGTAATATCAGCCTTGTAATTTCCAACGTCAAAGGTGCATACGCTCTTGAAAGAGCAAGAATGAACGGCATTGCTTCGGCAGTGGTACTCAAAAAGGAGTGCGGAAGCCAGGAAGCTTTCGAGCAGAATATCATCGCTCTTTTAAGAGAGCACGAAATCGACCTCATCGTTCTTGCAGGCTTTATGAGCATCCTTTCAGAGGAATTCACAAAGGCATTTCCCCACAGAATTATAAATGTACATCCCTCACTTATCCCCTCCTTCTGCGGTAAGGGCTTTTACGGACTTCATGTTCACGAAAAGGCTCTTGAGTACGGTGTGAAGGTGACCGGTGCAACAGTACACTTTGTAAATGAAATCCCCGACGGCGGAGAAATCATCTTGCAAAGGGCGGTTGAAGTTAAAGAGGGAGATACTCCCGAAAGCTTGCAGAAAAGAGTTATGGTCGAGGCCGAATGGAATATTCTTCCCGAGGCAGTCAGCCTTTTCTGTCAGGACAGATTAACAGTAGAAAACAATATTGTTCATATAGGAGAATAAAAATGAAGATTTCAACAATCAAAGACGAGCTTAACTCCCTCGCCTATCACGGCAGAGGCATCATCATCGGCAAGAGCGCCGACGGCAAAAAGGCTGTTACCGCTTACTTCATTATGGGCAGAAGCGAAAACAGCCGTAACCGTGTTTTCGTCCTTGAGGGTGACGCAATGCGTACCAAGGCATTCGACGAAAGCAAGATGACAGACCCCCACCTCATCATTTACTACCCCGTAAGAGTACTCGGTAACAAGACCATCGTTACAAACGGTGACCAGACCGATACAATATACGACCTTATGGATAAGCAGCTCACCTTTGAGCAGGCTCTGCGTACAAGAGAATTTGAGGACGATGCTCCCAACTTCACACCGAGAATTTCAGGCATCATCCGTCTTGAAAAGGACGGCATGAACTATGCAATGTCAATTCTCAAGAGCGCTGAGGGTGACGATTCCTCTTGCGAGAGATTTACCTATGCTTATTCAAATCCTCTTTGCGGTAAGGCTAAGTTTATCCACACCTACAACTGTGACGGTAATCCCCTCCCCTCATTTGAAGGCGAGCCCAAGACTCTTGAGCTTCCCGATGTTTCCATCGACGAGCTTACAGACCTTATCTGGACAAACCTCAACGAGGACAACAAGGTTTCACTTTTCGTAAGATACATTGACATCGAGTCAGGCGAAAGCGAAACACGCGTGGTTAATAAGAATAAGTAAGTGCTTTACAGTAAGGCGGAGGACTGAGTAGTCAGTAGTCAGTAGTCAGTAGTCAGGACGATGCCTTGCGGCATCGGACGCATTTGCCGCAAGGCAAATATATCGTACCGAAGGTATATCGTACACCCCAAGGTGTATATCGCATCTGCGAAGCAGATATATCGCCCTACTGCTGACAGTCCCTCTCTCAAAAAATAATACGTAGGGACACGGCGTGCCGTGTCAGCCCCCCAACAATAAAAAGGAGATACAGAAATGAAAGAATTTGAACTTAAATACGGCTGTAACCCCAATCAGAAGCCCGCTAAAATCTATATGCACGACGGAAGCGAGCTTCCTATCGAGATTTTAAGCGGCCGCCCCGGTTATATCAACTTCCTTGATGCATTTAACTCATGGCAGCTTGTAAAGGAGCTTAAAGAAGCAACAGGTCTTCCCTGTGCCGCTTCCTTCAAGCACGTAAGCCCCACATCCGCCGCTTGCGGTACAATCCTCCCCGAAAAGCTTAAGAAGGCTTGCTTCGTTGACGATATTGCAGGTCTTGACGAAAGTCCACTTGCCTGCGCTTATGCAAGAGCAAGAGGTACAGACAGAATGTGCTCCTTCGGTGACTGGGTTGCTCTTTCAGATATCTGCGATGCTACAACAGCAAAGCTTATCAAGAGAGAAATTTCCGACGGCGTTATCGCTCCCGGCTATACAGACGAGGCTCTCGAAATTCTCAAGCTCAAGAGAAACGGCAACTACAATGTAGTTAAAATCGATGCTGATTTCGTACCCGCTGAAATCGAAACAAAGCAGGTTTACGGCATCACATTCCAGCAGGGCAGAAACAACTTCGAAATCAACGAGGCTCTTCTTGAAGACATCGTTACAAAGAATAAGGACCTTCCCGAAAGTGCAAAGAGAGACCTTATCGTTGCACTCATCACTCTCAAATATACTCAGTCAAACTCAGTATGCTATGCAGTTGACGGTCAGGCTATCGGCGTAGGCGCAGGTCAGCAGTCAAGAATTCACTGTACCCGTCTTGCAGGTACAAAGGCTGACACATGGCTTCTCCGTCAGGCTGACAAGGTACTGAATCTCCCCTTCCTTCCCACTCTCGGCAGAGCAGACAGAGATAACGTTATCGACGGCTACATCAACAAGAATGAGGAAGATGTCTGTGCAGACGGCAACTGGCAGAAGTACTTCACAACTCAGCCCGAGCCCTTCACAAAGGAAGAAATGGACGCTCATCTTGCTTCATACTCAGGTATTGCACTCGGCTCCGATGCCTTCTTCCCCTTCTCAGACAATATCGAAAGAGCACACAAGAGCGGCGTAAGCTATATTGCAGAGCCCGGCGGCTCAATCCGTGACGATGCAGTTATCGAATGTGCAGATAAGTACAATATGGTAATGGCATTCACAAAGATGCGCTTATTCCATCACTAATAAATACATTAAAGGAGCTAAACGATGCTTAACTACTTTAACGAACTCGAAAATTTTGATGCCGACGTTTTTGCCGCCTGCAATAAGGAGCTCAACCGTCAGCAGACCTTTATTGAGCTTATCGCGTCAGAGAATATTGTTTCAAAGGCAGTACTTCTTGCGGCAGGCAGTGTACTCACCAACAAGTACGCAGAGGGATACCCCGGTAAGAGATACTACGGCGGCTGTCACTGCGTTGACGAGGTAGAGGAAATCGCAAGAGAAAGAGCAAAGAAGCTTTTCGGTGCTGAACACGCTAATGTACAGCCCCACTCAGGCGCAAGTGCCAACCTTGCAGTTTTCTTCGCACTTACAAACCCCGGTGACACCATTATGGGTATGAATCTTTCCCAGGGCGGTCACCTTTCCCACGGCTCACCGGTTAACATTTCCGGTAAGTACTGGAACATCGTGCCCTACGGTGTTGACGATGAGACAGAGGTTATCGACTATGATAAAATGAGAGAAATCGCTCTCGAATGTAAGCCTAAGATGATTGTTGTCGGTGCAAGTGCATATTCAAGAATCATCGACTTCCCCCGCTGCAGAGAAATCGCAGACGAGGTAGGCGCATACCTTATGGTTGATATGGCACATATTGCGGGTCTTGTTGCCGCAGGTGTTCATCCCTCTCCCGTACCCTATGCAGACATCGTTACAACAACAACTCATAAGACTCTCCGCGGTCCCCGTGGTGGTCTCATCCTCTGCAAGGAGGAATTCGCAAAGGCTATCGACAAGGCTGTATTCCCCGGTAATCAGGGCGGCCCCCTTATGCACATCATCGCCGCTAAGGCAGTTGCTCTCGGTGAGGCTCTCACTGAGGACTTCAAGGAGTACGGCAAGCAGATTGTAAAGAATGCGGCAGTACTCTGCGATGAATTAAAGGCTCTTGACATCGACATCGTTTCAAAGGGTACTGATAACCACCTTATGCTTTTAGACCTTCGCAAGTACGGAATTTCAGGCAAGGAGCTTGAAAAGAGACTTGACGAGGTACACATCACAACAAACAAGAATACCATCCCCAACGACCCTGCAAGTCCCTTCGTTACAAGCGGTCTTCGTATCGGTACTGCAGCAGTAACAACAAGAGGCTTCAAGGAAGAGGAAATGAAGCTCATCGCTCATTGGATCAAGGATGTTATCGCTGACTTTGAAGGCAACAAGGAAAGAATCACAAAGGAAGTTGAAGCTCTTTGTGAGAAGTTCCCCATTTATTAAGATAATACAGGTTGGTGCTGTAAGGTAAGGCGGCAGTAAAAGTAGTCAGTAGTCAGTAGCCAGTAGTCAGGAATTAACCGGAATCGGTATTATATCCTGACGGTTACTACTGATATTAAAGAGAGTTTTTCGTTTTATTTTAAAATCTCAAAATCGCGAAGCGATTCCCCTTGCTACTGACTACTAACTACTGACTACTCAAAGCACCACATACATAAAAAGGAGTAACCTATGAAAATAATGGTTGTAGGCGGTGGCGGTCGTGAACACGCCATCATCAAAAAGCTCAAAGAAAATAAAGAAATAACAGAAATCTTTGCCCTTCCCGGTAACGGCGGTATTGCCGCAGACGCTACCTGTGTAGCTATCGGTGCAAAGGATATCGAAGGCATCACCGCCTTCGCAAAGGAAAACGATATTGATTATGCGGTTGTCGCTCCCGATGACCCTCTTGTACTCGGCTGCGTTGACGCTCTCACCGAAATCGGTGTCCCCTGCTTCGGCCCTGCAAAGAATGCGGCTATCATCGAGGGCAGTAAGGTTTTCTCAAAAAATCTTATGAAGAAGTACGGTATTCCCACGGCAGAGTACGAGGTATTCACAGACCTCGAAGCAGCTCTCACCTATCTTGATACTGCTCCCATTCCCACAGTTATCAAGGCTGACGGTCTTGCTCTCGGTAAGGGCGTTATCATCGCTATGACACGTGACGAAGCAAAAGATGCCGTACGCTCAATGATGGAGGATAAAATCTTCGGTGACAGCGGCAGTCAGGTTGTTGTTGAGGAATTCCTCACAGGTCCCGAGGTTTCAGTTCTTTCCTTCACAGACGGTAAGACTGTTGTTCCTATGATTTCATCAATGGACCACAAGCGTGCAAAGGATAACGATGAAGGTCTCAACACAGGCGGTATGGGTACAGTTGCTCCCAACCCCTATTACACAAAGGATATTGCCGACATTTGTATGGAAACAATCTTCCTTCCCACAATCGAGGCTATGAATAAGGAAGGACGCACCTTCAAGGGCTGTCTCTACTTCGGTCTTATGCTCACCGAAAAGGGCCCCAAGGTAATCGAATACAACTGCCGCTTCGGTGACCCCGAAACTCAGGTTGTACTCCCCCTTCTCGAAAGCGACCTTCTCACAGTTATGAAGGCTACTACTGACGGTACTCTCGCTGAAACAGAGGTTAAATTCGCAGATAAGAACGCTTGCTGTGTTATTATGGCTTCCGACGGCTATCCTCAGAAGTACGACAGCGGCTTCGAGATGAATATCCCCGCTGAAATCGCAGACAGTGTTTATGTTGCAGGTGCAAAGCTCGAGGACGGAGTACTCAAGACCGCAGGCGGCCGTGTACTCGGTGCAACTGCAGTTGAGGCTACTCTTGCAGAAGCAATCGACTCCGCATATGCACTTGTTAAGCAGATTTCATTCGCAAACGCTTATTACAGAAATGATATCGGTAAAAAAGCTATGGAGGCAACAAAATAATGGTATATCGCATTTACGTTGAAAAAAAGGCAGGTCTCGATAACGAGGCCAAAGGACTTCTTTCAGAAGCAAAAAATCTTCTCGGCATTGAAGCTTTAGAGGACATCCGCCTCTTTAACCGCTACGATGCTGAAAATATCACCGAGGAATTATTCGATTATGCTGTAAAGACAGTATTCTCCGAGCCTCAGCTCGACAACGTGTCTGATGCAGTTGAAATTCCCGAGGCATACGTTTTTGCAGTTGAAGCACTCCCCGGTCAGTTTGATCAGAGAGCTGACTCAGCCGCTCAGTGTATCCAGATTATCTCTCAGGGCGAAAGACCTCTTATCCGCACCGCAAAGGTATACGCTCTTTACGGCGCACTTACAGAAAAGGATATCGAGGCCTTCAAGCATCACGTAATCAACGCAGTTGAAAGCCGTGAAGCAGACCTCGCAAAGCCCGAGACTCTTGCCGCTACATATGCCGCACCCGAAAAGGTTGACACAGTTGAAGGCTTCATCGCTATGGACGAAGCCGCTCTTCAGGCTCTCCTTGACGAAAAGGGACTCGCAATGGACCTTGATGACCTCAAGTTCCTTCAGGGCTATTTCAGAGACACCGAAAAGAGAGATCCCACAATCACAGAAATCCGTGTTGTTGACACCTATTGGTCAGACCATTGCCGTCATACAACCTTCTCAACACATATCGATAACGTAAGAATCGACGATGAAGCAGTTCAGGCAGCTTATGACCGCTACCTTGCCGCAAGAGTTGAGGTTTACGGCGAGGAAAAGGCAGCTGCCCGTCCTCAGACACTTATGGACATCGCTACAATCGGTACAAAGACTCTCAAGAAGAGAGGTCTTCTTCCCGAGCTTGACGAAAGTGAAGAAATCAATGCCTGCTCAATCCACGTTACTGCAACAGTAAACGGCGAGGATCAGGACTGGCTTCTTATGTTCAAGAATGAAACTCACAACCATCCTACAGAAATCGAGCCCTTCGGCGGCGCCGCAACCTGTATCGGCGGTTGTATCCGTGACCCCCTTTCAGGCCGTGCTTATGTTCATCAGGCAATGCGCGTAACCGGTGCAGGTGACCCGAGAAAGACTATTGCCGAAACAATGGCAGGTAAGCTTCCTCAGAGAAAAATCTGTCAGACTGCTGCCGCAGGTTATTCCTCCTACGGTAATCAGATAGGTCTTGCTACAGGTCACGTTGCAGAAATCTATCACGATGGCTTCGTTGCAAAGAGACTTGAATGCGGTGCAGTTGTTGCTGCCGCTCCCGCTTATAATGTACGCCGTGAAAGACCCGCTCCCGGTGATGTTATCGTACTTCTCGGCGGTCGTACAGGCCGTGACGGTATCGGCGGTGCTACAGGCTCATCAAAGAGCCACAATATGAAGTCACTTACCACAATGGCTTCCGAGGTACAGAAGGGTAACGCTCCCGAGGAAAGAAAGATTCAGCGTCTTTTCCGTAATCCCGAGGTAACCCGTCTTATCAAGCGTTGTAACGACTTCGGTGCAGGCGGTGTATCCGTTGCTATCGGTGAGCTTGCTCCCGGCTTACAGATTGACCTTGACGCAGTACGCAAAAAGTACGAGGGTCTTGACGGCACTGAAATTGCTATCTCCGAATCTCAGGAGAGAATGGCAGTTGTTGTTGAAGCTCAGGACGCTGATAAGTTCATCGCACTCGCAGAAGCTGAAAACCTTGAGGCTTACCTCGTTGCAGTTGTAACCGAGGAAGAGCGTATGGTTATGAAGTGGAAGGGCAACGTTATCGCTGACCTCAGCAGAGCATTCCTTGACACCAACGGTGCAGTAAAGCATACAGATGTTGCAGTTACTGAAAAGGATCTTTCAGTTCTTTCAAAGGCTATGTTCGGTAGTCTTCGTGAAATGGCATCTGACCTTCGTACTGCAAGCCAGAGAGGTCTTGTTGAGCGTTTCGACTCAACCATCGGTGCAGGCAGTGTTATCATGCCCTACGGCGGTAAGAAGCAGCTCACTCCTGCTCAGTCAATGGCTGCAGTTCTTCCCGTACTTCCCGGTCAGGAAACCGATATGGCAAGCGTATTCAGCTGGGGCTGTGATCCTGATCACCTTTCAGTTGACCCCTACACAGGCGCACACGCTTCAATATATAACTCAGTTGCAAAGCTTGTTGCTGCAGGCTGTGACTACAAGAAGGCATACCTTACCCTTCAGGAATTCTTCGAGAAGCTCCGTACAGAGCCCGAGCGTTGGGGCAAGCCCTTCGCAGCACTTCTCGGTGCACTCGATGCTCAGCTTGAATTAGGTGCAGCTGCAATCGGCGGTAAGGACTCAATGTCAGGCTCATTCCTCGATAAGGATGTACCTCCCACACTTATTTCCTTTGCAATCGCTCCTATCAAGAAGCAGGATGTTATTTCTCCCGAATTCAAAGAAGCAGGTCACCCCGTATATGTATTCGGCGGTAAGGACGAAAGCGCTGAAAGCCTCAAGGCTACCTGGGAAGCATTCCACGAGCTTTGTAAGGCAGGCAAGGTAAAGGCTTCATGGGCAGTTGAAAGAGGCATCGGCGAAGCAGTTATGAAGATGAGCTTCGGTAACAATATCGGCTTCAAGTCAGAGGCTGCTCTCGGTGAAAACTGGCATCTCGGTATGTGGGGCTTCATCGTTGCAGAGCTTACAGAGGATGTTGCTCTCGACGGTGTTATGAAGATCGGTACCACAACAGAAGAGCCCGTTATCGTACTCGAAAACGATTCAGCAGAAATCGCAGAGCTTTATAACCTTCACGCAGGCGTACTCGAAAGCGTATATCCCACCAAGGCAAAGGAAGATAAGGGCGAAATCCCCACCTTCTCATCAGACCTCAAGTGTGATATTGCCCCCGCAAATAAGGTTGCAAAGCCCAAGGTGCTTATCCCCGTATTCCCCGGCACAAACTGTGAATACGATTCAGCACGTGCAGTAGAAAAGGCAGGCGCAGAAGCTGAAATCTTCGTTATCAGAAACCTCACAGCCGAAGACGTTGCAAAGAGCGTTGAAGGCTTCTCAAAGAAGGTTAAGGAAGCACAGATGATCTTCATCCCCGGCGGCTTCTCAGGCGGTGACGAGCCCGACGGCTCTGCTAAGTTTATCACTGCTTTCTTCCGCAACCCCGCAGTTAAAGAGGCAGTAACAGACCTTCTCGACAACCGTGACGGTCTTATGTGCGGTATCTGTAACGGCTTCCAGGCTCTTATCAAGTTAGGTCTTGTACCCTACGGTAAGATTATCGATACAGACGAGAGTTGTCCCACTCTTACCTTCAACAACATCAGCCGCCACCAGTCAAGAATCGTACATACACGTATCGCTTCAACAAAATCACCCTGGCTCAGCCTTATGAATGTGGGCGACATCGTTAACGTACCTATCTCACACGGTGAAGGTAAATTCCTTGCATCACCCGAGCTCATCAAGGAGCTTGCCGCAAACGGTCAGATTGCTACTCAGTACGTTGACCTTGAAGGCAACGCAACCGCTGATATCGACTTTAATCCCAACGGCTCACTTTGCGCTATCGAGGGTATCACCTCCCCCGACGGCCGTGTATTCGGTAAGATGGGTCACAGCGAAAGAATCGGCGACGGTCTTTACAAGAACGTTCCCGGTGAATACGATATCCGTATGTTTGAGGCTGCGGTTAAGTATTTCAACAAATAATCAATCCGCGTAGGGTACGCCCCGTGTGGCGTACCGAATCAAACCACCACCCGCGTAGGGTACGCCCCGTGTGGCGTACCGACCAAAGCACATATCAAATTATAACGGGGAGACCACATGGGGTCTCCCCTA
>JAFZFT010000115.1 GCA_017555765.1 Clostridia bacterium
CCGGGTATCGGACTATACTTTCTTCGGTCAGATAATATGTGTAGCATAAAGCCAATAAGTAAAAATATGTGTTTCAGATTCTATTCAGTTGTATGGCAAATACATTATCTACCAATTTAATATTATAGAGAACATTTGTTCGTTTGTCAAGACCTTTTCCGAAAAAGAAAAGGTGGTGTCGGTTTTTTCTGACACCACATAAAGTTATTTATTACTTATCCGTCACAAATGTTGATTATAACCATAATTTTGTATATAATTATACAAACACAGAAAAGAGTGATAGAAAGGTTGTTATTCAAATGAAAAAATTTATATCAGCCATATTTTTATTATTATCATTAACCTTTATATTTTCATCTTGTGCTTCAGAAACTGTTTCAATAGAAGACTACGAATGGCAGATGAGAACTGTTATGAGTGGTAATATTGAAACGGTACAGAACGAAGATGATCTCATAGTTGCAGTTGGTGAACACGATGAACTTTACCCTGAAGCAAAAATTGTAGATTTAGCTTTAATTGCCAAAGATGGTAGAATCACTATTACAGACAAAACCAATGGAAAAAGCTATACTGGTACATATAAAGTACAACAGAAAACACCTAAAGGCACTGACTATGAGATTACAATAAACGGACAAGGCGGTTACGCAACAGTAGCACCAACAGAATATTATGATGGTTCAGAGGTTCCCACATTACCGATTAATTTAGGAGAATATTCTTTATACTTTATTCCGAAAAAGTAGCAATACAAGCACTGCTCTCACTTTTGTGAGGGCAGTATTTTCTTTTCATGCGGAGATAACATCCTATTGATTTATTACTTATCCGTCACAAATGTTGATTATAATAATAATTTTATATATAATTATTCTATACACACCGAAAAGAGTGATATTGTGATTAAAATACTTATCATAGAAGATGATGTTACCATCGTCAAAAATTTAAGTGAGCTTCTTCGTCAGGAAGGCTTTGAAACTGTCAGTGCATTCAGTTGCAAAGATGCAGAAAATCAAATTGAAGCAAATCAATTTGATCTTGTGTTATTGGATGTGCTTTTACCCGACGGAAACGGATTTTCTATCTGCAAAAGAATCAAGAGCGTAAGCGACTGTCCCGTTATATTCCTTACTGCTTCTGCTGATGAATTCAGTGTTGTGACGGGACTTGATATTGGCGCTGATGATTATATAGAAAAGCCTTACCGCCCGAGAGAGCTTATATCCCGCATTAAATCTGTTCTTCGCAGAACAGGTAAAAGCCAAAGTGTTCTGACACTCGGTAATGTAAGCGTTGATATGGATAAGGGAATTGTCACCAAAAACGGCAAAGATATATTTCTCTCTGCATTGGAGTACAGACTTTTCCTTGTCTTTTTAAATAACCCCGGTGTCACGCTTACAAGAAACAAGCTCCTTTCTGAAATATGGGATATTGCAGGCGACTTTGTTAACGATAATACACTTACTGTATATATAAAACGTCTCAGAGAAAAAGTTGAAGATGATATACAGAATCCAAAAATCATACTTACAGTCAGAGGACTTGGTTATAAATTAGGAGAACAGAAATGAAACTTTCAAACAATCCCGAAATCAGAAAATTTTTATTGATAACAGTGATGCCCTCACTGTTATTATGCTTTATTATGGCTTTTTTCTCAAAAATTGCAGCAATATCAGTTTTGGCAGTTAACATTTTCCTGATTGTAAGTTTTTTTATATTCACAAAAAAGAGGTACAACAGACTCAATGCGCTTTCAGAAACCATAGACAAAATTCTTCACGGTAACGATACAATTAACATTAAGTCATTCGGAGAGGGTGAGCTTTCAATTCTCGAAAGCGATGTCCAGAAAATGCTTGTCCGTCTGCGTGACCAAAAAGATAAGTTAGAAAAAGACAGAACCTTCCTTGCAGATTCAATTGCCGATATTTCTCATCAGCTCAGAACTCCGCTTACAAGTATAAACCTTATTCTGTCTCTTATCGAGGCTTCGGATACAACAAAAGAGAGACGAGAGGAGCTTTTAAGGGAACTTTCAAAGCTTATTACAAAAACAGAATATCTTGTTTCCGTTCTTCTTAAAATCTCAAAGATTGATGCAGGAACAGTGCAGTTTGAAAAGAAAGAAACAGAACTTAATGCTCTTATCAGAAAATCTGCGGAACCTCTGCTGATACCTATGGATATTAAAAATCAGAAGTTAAGTATAAATGCCGATGATATTTCTCTTAATTGTGATTCCGCTTGGTGCATTGAAGCTTTTGGAAATATATTAAAAAACTGTACAGAACATACTCCCGAAAATGGAGAAATAACAGTAACAGCAACAAACACTCCGATTTTTACGGAAATTATTATCACCGATACAGGTAGTGGCTTTAACAAAGAGGATATTCCTCATATATTTGAAAGATTTTATAAAGGGCGAAATTCTTCAAAAGAGAGTTTTGGCATAGGTCTCAATCTTGCCAAAATGATAATTGCAGCTCACAACGGAACAGTAAAAGCAGAAAACAGTCAATCGGGCGGAGCTGAATTTATAATAAGATTTTACAAGCAGATTGTGTGACGTTTTTGTAATAATTGAGTCACCGTAGTGTAATTTTAGGGTTGTACAATGAAGCTACAATAAAGAAAAGGAGTAATTCAATATGGATATTTTAAAAATTGAAAACCTTTCAAAAATTTACGGCGAGGGCGAAAATCAGGTTAAAGCTCTTGATAATGTAAGCTTCAGCGTACCTAAAGGTCAGTTCGTTGCTATTATCGGTCCGTCAGGTTCGGGTAAAAGTACACTGTTGCACATTTTAGGAGGTGTTGACAGACCGACAAGCGGCAAGGTTTATCTTGACGGTCAGGATGTTTATGCTCAGAATGAAGACCAACTGGCAATCTTTCGTCGCAGGCAGGTAGGACTCATTTATCAGTTCTATAATCTTATTCCTGTGCTTAATGTCACTGAAAACATCACCTTGCCTGTGCTTATGGACGGCAAAAAGGTTGATAAGGCTTATCTTGATGAGCTTGTAGGCCTGCTTTCTCTTAACGGCAGAGAAAAACACCTTCCCAACGAACTTTCAGGTGGTCAGCAACAGAGAGTTTCTATCGGCAGAGCTCTTATTAATAATCCTGCCGTTATGCTTGCTGACGAGCCTACGGGCAACCTTGACTCAAAAAACAGCCACGAAATTGTGGAGCTCCTCAAGCTTTCTAACAAAAAATACGGTCAGACACTTATTGTTATCACTCACGATGATACTATCGCTTTGCAGGCAGACAGAATCATTACCATAAATGACGGTAAAATTGCGAGTGACAGACTTCTTCAGAAGTGAGGTGACTGCAATGAATATCTTTAAACAGTTTACCAATCGGTCGCTTAAAGAAAACAAAACCAGAACGATTGTTACTATAATCGGCATCATTCTTTCCGTTGCAATGTTTACAGCTACCACAGAAGCTTTTGTTACAGTAGAAAGTTATCTTATAAATTATGCTGAAACATATAACGGTAAATATCATGTGGGTTTTTACGATATTAGAACTGACGATGTATCAAAAATAACCGAGGATGAAAGAGTAGAAAAATACACATACATCCAGGATATAGGCTATGCTGAAATCGGTTCATCGAACGAAGCTAAACCTTATCTGTATATTGCAGGTGTGCCGACTGATTTTACAGAAGTAATGCCAATACATCTGACGGAAGGAAGACTGCCTGAAAACAGCAGTGAAATTGTAGTTTCTGACCATCTTTATTCCAACGGCGGAGTACTGCTTAAGCTCGGTCAAAAAATAACTCTTCAGGTGGGACAAAGGCAGTGGACTGACCTTTTAAATATCAGCGAGGAAGAGTATAAAGTCCTTGATGGAGATAATTGGCAGAAACTCACACAGCAAAGACCTTTCTGCGAGCCTGACGGAGAAAACGCCGAAGAGATACTCATAAACACAGAAGAGAAAACCTATACAGTTGTTGGCTTTTGTGTAAGACCTGACAGGTCTTCTATTGAACCCTATACAGCACCGGGTTATACCGCTTTTACGATAAATGAACCGGGAAACACTAATATGCAGAGTGTTTATACAGTTTTAAAGGAACCTATTGAATACGAAAAATTCAATAAAGATATTCTTGATTCTTTAAGCGGTA
>JAFZFT010000018.1 GCA_017555765.1 Clostridia bacterium
AAGTCTTCCCCCCTTTTCGACAGTAACGAGGGAATACTGATATTTTCTCGCGGGGTTATCCGCCTTTTCAAGATAAACAGTAACACCCTCCTGCAATAATTCTCTGCATCTGCCCGTATTTTTTACGTGGCAAAGCACCGCTTCATCACCGAGTTCAACCTCAGCAACGAAACGGTTATGACGCTTTATGAATTTTGCAGGTGTGATGTTGGTGTATTTCATTGTTTGCTCCTATGGGAGGGCCAAGGGCCAAGGGCCGAGGACCGAGGGAACAGGGATTAAAACGTGGCAGTATGCAGACACGGCAAGCCGTGTCCCTACTGTATCATTTTATGGGGCGGGCATAACTCTCAGGATTCTGAGCCTTCGGACGCAATTTTGCATTTTGCATTCTGCATTCTGCATTTCAGAATAGCCCTTCTGCTATTCTAACCCCCGCCATGGCGTCCTTGCCGTAAAAGTCCGCGCCTATCATTTCGGCATATTCGGGGGTGAGTACCGCTCCGCCTACCATTACCTTTGCTTCGGGATAATCCCTTCTGAGAAGGTCGATGGTTTCCTTCATGGCTTCAACGGTGGTTGTCATAAGTGCGGAAAGACCGATAAGGCGGATATTCTTTTCTTTTGCGGTTTTAACTATCACCTCGGGAGGTACATCCTTGCCGAGATCGATTACCTTGTAGCCGTAATTTTCTAAAAGCACCTTTAGGATATTTTTTCCTATATCGTGGATATCGCCCTTAACCGTGGCTACAAGAATTTTGCCCTTAAAGGAAGCGGAATCGGTACTGATTGCAGTCTTTACCGCCTCAAAAGCCTTACCTGCAGCCTCGGCACTCATAAGAAGTTGCGGAAGATAGAGAGTCTTCTCCTCAAACTGCTTTCCTACCGTATCAAGAGCGGGTACGATGTGCTTGTCTATTATTTCGAGAGGTTTTTCCTTTTCAAGAAGCTGAATTGCCTTTTCGTAAGCCTTTTCACGAAGACCTCTGACTATGCAGTAAAAGAGAGAATCAGTATTACTGTCATCAGGCTTTATCGCCGCGGTACTTTGGGCAGTGCTTACGGTGATATCAGAAGCAAAGTCGATATAATCAAGACAACCCTTATCATAGCCCTTAAGAGTCTTATAAGTATAATAGCTCTGCATCATTTCTGTACTATTGGGATTCATTATCGCGCAGTTAAGTCCCTTTTCAAATGCCATAGCAAGGAAAAAGGCATTGACAGACGCTCTTGCTGGAAGACCGAAGGATATGTTTGACACGCCGAGGCTTGTTTTTACCCCGAGCTTCTTTCTGATAAGCTCAACGGAATCAAGAGTCACTCTGCCGCTTCGTTCATCAGAAGACACTGCCATAGCAAGGGGGTCAACAATAATATCTTTTTTGTCAATGCCGTACTTTTCGCATTCGGCAATTATCTTTTCCGCAACGGCACATCTGCCCTCGGCTGTATCGGGAATACCGTTCTCATCAAGAGTAAGTGCGATTACAACACCCCCGTACTTTTTCACAAGAGGAAGCACGGAATCCATACTCTCCTTTTTGCCGTTGACAGAGTTTATCATAGGCTTACCGTTGTAAATGCGCATAGCCTTTTCCATTGAGGATATTTTAACTGTATCAATCTGCAAGGGAAGGTCTATGATTTCCTGAAGAGCCTTCACACAGCTTAGGAGCATTTCATCCTCGTCAATTTCGGGAAGACCTACATTGACATCGAGGATATGTACACCCTTTTCCTGCTGAGCAATACCCTCGGAAAGAATGTAGGGAAGCTCGTTGTTTCTCAGCGCTTCCTTGAAGCGTTTTTTACCTGTGGGGTTGATTCTTTCGCCGATAAGAATGGGCTCATCACCGATTTCAACGGCGTGAGTATAGGATGAAACGAGGGTATAGTCCTTCTTTTCGCAAGGTACGAAGGGAAGACCGCTTGTAGCCTTTACGGTCTTTTCAATATATTCGGGAGTTGTGCCGCAGCAGCCGCCGAGTACTGATGCGCCGAGAAGAGCAATCTCCTTCATAATTTCAGCGTAGCCGTCGGAATCAATATCAAAGACGGTTACTCCGTTTTCGCTTCGGGGAAGTCCCGCATTGGGGTTTACGACAACGGGTACTGAGGCGTATTTTACATATTCTTCAACACGGGGAAGCATCTGTTTCGGGCCGAGGGAGCAGTTCATACCGATTGCATCAACCCCGAGACCCTCAAGCATAGCAATCATAGCTTTTGCATCTGCACCCGTCATAAGCTTGCCCTTTTCGTCAAAAACGTTGGTAACAAAAACGGGAAGGTCGCTGTTTTCCTTTGCCGCAAGTACTGCCGCCTTGGTTTCGTAGGAATCATTCATTGTTTCGATAATGATAAGGTCTGCACCGTATTTTGCCGCAAGACGTACATTTTCTGCGAAAACCTCAACAGCCTTTTCAAAAGGCATATCCCCTATAGGCTCGAGCATCTTGCCCGTGGGACCCATATCAAAGGCAACAAAGCGGTCGGATTTATCACCCTCAAAAAGCTCGATAGCCTTTCTGGCATTATTTATTGCAGAGGATATGATTTCCTCGAGATTGTCGAATTTAAGACAGCTTGCACCGAAAGTATTGGTTGTAATAACATTACTGCCCGCATTAAGATAAGCAAGATGTATATCAGTAATATCCTCAGCGTGGGTAATATTCCAGAGCTCCGGCTTTTCACCGGGCTTCAGACCCTTTTTCTGCAAAAGAGTACCCATGCCGCCGTCGAAATATATTCTTCTTTTATTGAGTAATGATTTTATGTTCATAAGTTTTCTCCTTTCGGACAGTAAAAATGCAGAATGCAAAATGCAAAATGCAGAATTGTGGTCGCAACAGACCGTGTGTATATCTGTAAGATTTCACCTGCGTAAGATAAGTTTAATAAAACAGTAAGAGTGTTGATAAAAATAAGCCTTAAGGTTTAATCTTTAGGTCTGGCGGACAGACGGTTATTTCTTTATCACCATTAAAGCGGATTATTCGGAACGGAGTGACCCGCCATTTTGCATTTTGCACTTTGCATTTTGCATTTTAACGGAGTGACCCGCCATTTTGCATTTTGCATTTCAGCGAAGCTCCCATTTTAAATTTCAATCCGCTATTCCGACAAAGGCGGTAACAGACTTCACGGGTACCATAAGAAGGCTTTCCGTAAGGGTGAGTCCGAGCATTTTTTCTGCTTCAAGGAAGCGGAAGATATCCTTTTGTATTTCAAGGGAAACGCCGCCGTAGCCGGGGCTGAAGCGTGGCTTCAAGGTATGGGTTTCTGCGAGCTTTTCATTGATGAAGTCGCACCAGCACTCTATACCCGATGAGGCTATGCAGCTGAAGACCATCATTTCCGCATTCGAGGAAACGGAAAGCCGCTTCATCATTCTGTCAACACCTATACCCACCGTTGCGGCAAAGACATATGCACTTTCACAACCCTCAAGATTTTTGCGAAGGCTCTCGCTTTTCACAGAGCCGAAATCGAAAATGACCTCGTCATCCTCACCAAAGCTCACAGAGGTTTTGCGGACAACCGCCTTGGGCTCGGCAACAGACATATACAACTCAAGACTTTCCTCATAAACATCTGCCATTTCTTCGCTGAGCACAGTGCTTTTGCACCCCATAAAACGGCAAGCCATTTTTTTATCCGTACCGATTTGCGATACATCTTTTGTCATAAAGGTTATCATAGTATCCCTCAAATCAAACAAGGGGCATTAAGCCCCTGTTGTGTTTATTTTTATGCAAAGACGCTCGCCGTAGGCGTTACCCTGACTACTGGCTACTGGCTACTGACTACTTAATAATAGCGCTGATGTTTTCGAGAATCTTCTCAGCAACATCGGGCTTGTTCATAGAATAAACATGCACCGCCTTAACACCGTTGGCATAAAGATCGATAATCTGCTCTGTTGCATAAGCAATACCCGCCTGCTTCATAGCTTCGGGGTTATCTCCGTAGCGCTCAACTATTCTTACGAAGCGCTGAGGCAGAGCCGTACCGGAAATAGCGCATATTCTCTTGATGGATTTCGGATTTGTTACAGGCATAATACCCGCTACAACAGGTACGTCAATGCCCGCGTTTCTCGCTCTGTAAATGAAGTTGTAAAGAGCGTTGTTATCGAAAAACATCTGTGTTGTAAGGAACTCACAGCCCGCATCAACCTTCTCCTTAAGATATTCGATATCCTTGAAGGAGGTTTCACTTTCAGGATGTGACTCGGGATAGCAGGCACCGCCGATACAAAAGCCACCGTATTCCTTTATCTCTCTTGTGAGCTCACTTGCAAAGTGATAGTCGAGATGCTCCTTGCTCATACCCTGAGGGATATCGCCTCTCAATGCGAGAATGTTTTCTATCCCCTTCTCTCTGAGAGAGTCGAGCTGACGGTGAATCTCCTCCTTGGTGGAGGAAACACAGCTGAGGTGTGCGAGTACGGGTACACCTGTTTTATTCTGAATATTCTGTGCTATTGAAGCGGTGAATTCCGACGTGCCGCCGCCGGCACCGTAGGTTACGGACATAAAGTCGGGCTGTAGCTCGGCTATTTTCTCCGTTGCTTCGCGTACTGCTTCGAAATTGTCGCTTGTTTTGGGCGGAAAAACCTCAAAGGAAAGGGTCGGCTTTTCCGCTTTGATAATGTCTATTATTTTCATATTGGTCACTTCTTTTTGGTAAAGGTCAAGAGCCAAGAGATTAGGGTCGGACACGGCACGCCGTGTCCCTACGGTATCATTTTCACTTGGCGGGATGATACTTATTTTTTTCATAAAGCTGTCCCGCGATTGCGAATCAGTTCTTGAGAGAATGCATCGGAGCGGGAATACGTCCGCCGCGCATAATAAAGTCTGCGCTTGAGAATTCGTGTACGGGCATAACGGGAGCCGAGCCTAAAAGTCCGCCGAATTCGATAATGTCGCCTACCTTCTTGCCTACTGCGGGGATAATTCTTACGGCAGTTGTCTTTGTGTTGACAACGCCGATAGCTGATTCGTCTGCGATAATTGCTGAAAGGGTTTCAGCTGAAGTATCACCGGGTACGGCAATCATATCAAGACCAACGGAGCATACGCAGGTCATAGCTTCGAGCTTATCAAGGGTAAGAGCGTTTTTGAGAGCCGCTTCAATCATACCCTCATCCTCACTGACGGGAATAAAAGCACCTGAAAGTCCGCCGACGTGGTTACTTGCCATTACGCCGCCCTTTTTAACAGCGTCGTTGAGAAGAGCAAGTGCGGCAGTTGTGCCGTGAGTACCGCAGACCTCGAGACCCATTTCCTCAAGAATTCTTGCAACGCTGTCGCCCTTTTCGGGTGTGGGAGCAAGTGAAAGGTCAACTATACCTGCGGGTACGCCGAGTCTCTGTGATGCCTCGGATGCCACAAGCTGACCCATACGGGTAATCTTGAAGGCGGTTTTCTTTATTGTTTCGGCAACAACGTCAAAGGGCTGTCCCTTGCACTTTTTGAGTGCGTGATGAACAACACCGGGGCCGCTTACGCCTACATTGATTACACATTCAGCCTCACTCACACCGTGGAATGCTCCCGCCATAAAGGGATTATCCTCAACGGGGTTTGCGAAAACAACAAGCTTTGCACAACCGAAACCGCCCTTATCAGCGGTAAGATCTGCAGTTTTCTTGATGATTCTGCCCATAAGTGCAACGGCATCCATATTTATACCTGCCTTGGTGCTTGCAACAGATACGCTTGAGCAGACTCTTTCTGTCGAAGCAAGAGCAGTAGGGATTGAATTTATAAGATTGATGTCACCCTGAGTCATACCCTTATGTACGAGAGCGGAAAAGCCGCCGATAAAGTTGACGCCTACTGTTTTAGCCGCCTTATCAAGTGCTACTGCAATAGGAGTATAGTCCGTCTGCTTGCAGGCAGCCGCAACGATACCGATGGGTGTTACGGAAATACGCTTATTGACAATAGGAATACCGAATTCCTTTTCGATATCCTCGCCAACCTTAACGAGATCCTTTGCGAGGGTTGTGATTTTGTTATAGATTTTATCAGCGGTAACCTGTACGTCATCGCTGCAGCAATCGAGAAGTGATATACCCATTGTGATGGTTCTTACGTCAAGATGCTGATGGTCAATCATATTTATTGTGGAAAGAATTTCCTTCTGGCTGTGCATAATTTCCTCCAAAGTTGGCGAATGTAGTCTGAATCCGTTTTATAGTGCGGATTTTCGCCATAATTTTATCAATATTTTTTAATCCGCACTATAAAATCTAACAGACCTAAAAATGCGAATTTTAGCAGAATTTTTGGATGTTGAGGTTGAAGACAGGCTCGCGCCTTTCGAGACCGAAACGCCGAAAAGTCGCAAAAATTCACGTTTTTAGGCGGTTTCAGATTACACTCGTCAACTTTTATATTCTGTGCATTTTATCGAAGATGTCTTCTCTCTGAATACGGATAACAAGACCCATTTCCTCACCCTTTGCGGTAAGTGCATCGCTTACGTCTGCAAATGCTACGGTACTTGCGCTGAGGTCAACGAGCATTGTCATTGTGAAGAAGCCGTCCATAACGGTCTGGCTGATGTCGAGGATGTTGATTTTCTTTTCAGCGAGAAGTGTGCATACTGCGGCGATAATGCCTGTGGTGTCTTTACCGATAACTGTGATAATAGCTTTCATAGTTGTATCATTCCTTTAACGTGTTAAATTATATATGTATATTTTATCTATATTACGAAAAATGTCAAGAGGGTGGAGGGAATAGGGATTAGGTGCCCCCTCAGTCACTTCGTGACAGCTCCCCCTAAAGAGGGAGCCGACATGCCGTCCCCTTTAAGGGAAGGTGTCAGCCGTAAGGGGTTACCACCCGACAAAACAGCAGAGCGGCTGAAATCAGCCGCTCTTAGTTTAATCAATAGTGGGATATGCCGCAATCGCAGACCTTCTGACAACCGAAGAGCTTACAGAAGAAGCGTACTATCTTCCAGATGAAGCCCATAAAGCCTGTCTTATGACAAAGGTGATTGCAATTATCGACCTTGCTTTCGCCGCAGGCTTCGCATATGCCTTCTACATAGTTGTGACCTGTTGCGGAGGTTTTGTCGCCTGTATATGTATCACCGCAGGAGCAGGTATAGGTTGTGTAGCCGTCCTCTTCGCAGGTTGCTTCTGTTACAACTGAGTTGTAATTGTGGGGAAGCTTTGCGATGGATTCGGTTTTCACTGTTTCACCGCAAGCTGTGCATTCGATGTGCTTTGAGCCTTCTGTTGTGCAGGTTGGAGCAGTGTCGATAATCCAGTCGGAGTTGGTGTGAGAGGTTGCGGGAATAGTTTCTGTAGCTATGGTTTCACCACAAACTGTACATTCGATGTGCTTTGAGCCTTCTGCTGTGCAGGTGGGAGCAGTGTCGGTAATCCACTCGGAGTTGGTGTGAGAGGTTTCTTCGATTGTTTCAGTGTAGGTATCACCACAGTAACAAGCATAAGTCACACTTCCTTTTTCGGAACAAGTTGCCGGGATTTTTATTGTTTCGATGAAGTCGTGCTCGATAGTTTCATCTACAATGACATAACAACTGAAATGATTCGTATAAAAAACCGCATAGTTTCCTCTAACTTCAGCCTTCATATTCTCAACAGTCCCGTCTTCTTTTAAATGGTAAACACTTATTGCCGATTTTCTGAACTCATACGGTATAGGAATCGCAACTTCTACAATTGAATCGGGCTGATGTTCTACTCCATTTTCATACATGGCTATTTCGTAGGGAATGTATTTAAAATGGCGTAAATTATTAGTGTCGCCCCATATAGAACCTTCCACGTTCAACGAAATAGTATTATAGACTCTATATGTATGAACAACAATATTTTCGTTTGTCGCCATATCGACAGGTGAAACGCTTATACCATTAGACTGATACTTAAGCGGAGATGCAGGAGCATAAATATTGATTCCTGTGGGATTTTTATTTGAACGGCTTATTGATTCTTTAAGAAGTGTATTTCCAAGTGTACCATTCCATGCATACAAAAGATTTATAAGCCAACCGGTGGGCAATATAGTAAGAGCAGCAGACTCAATCATTTTTGCAAAATTAGCTTCAATCATTTCAACAAAATTTATTCCTGCCGCAGAAGAACGATAGCTGATTGCGTTCATTGCATCGTCAATATTTTTATATGTAAAGTTTGCATGACCTAACTCTGCATATATCCAGTCTACCAATTCATCCATCAGTCCATTTGCTATAAATTCTCCAGTCAAAACTTCCACTAAAGCCGGAACAGAATCTTGCATTACACTAACAACCGAAACATAATCAGCATAATTTTTAACCGATTCAACCAACAATCCTATATGATTAGCAAGATAGACAACCGGTGAAGAAGTAATATTATTTGATACGCTCAAACGTCCATTAGCCGGAACTCTTATCTCGATAGGAGTACACTTGCTAATTGATTCACCGGAATAAAATGACTTGTTCGCAATCAAAGAACCCAAATCTTTGCATGAATGCCATAATTCTTCTACAGACTCAACAAAACTTGTGGACATTGTTTCAAATTTGTCAATTACAGCATAAGCATATATATTACCATATTGGTCATAAGATGTAACTGCACCATATAAATCCAAAGTGTTATACACATTCATTGTAACTGTGTAGTAATCGATTGTTCCATCAGCAGCTTCATGTATGGTATAATCGAATTCATCTATTACCATACCGCTATAATTATAAAAGTTAGTCACCTTGCCTGCCTCATATGTTTTCTTGGGCACATTGTCAAAATTATATCCGTTTTTGCTACTTGAGACCGCAAAGTCAATTGTACAATATTCGCCTGTTTCAGGTTGAGTAAATGTGATTTTGGTAAAACCTTCTTTAAGCCCCGTTATGCGATATATTCTTCCGTAATAAATATCAATCAAACCCGATTCAATATTTACAACTTCGGAATCACTTAACGTAATTGCAAAGTCTTGACCAAAAGTAACAAGTTCATCTGTTTCTTGGTCATAATAACCAACCATTATTTCAACTGTTGAACCAACGGGAATACTATTGCTTACTGAATTGATAAACACTTTAAAGTTTTCTGACTGTGAACTCTGAGCCTCCCACTCACAGATGAAACCAGCTTTTCTAGAGTGAAATACGGTGTCTGTAGTATTATAATTATCGTGACTAACCCAAGAATACAACTCATTTGTCCAACTATAATTTTTAGTTGTTATCCATATATAATTTTGGCTGGTATTGTAATGTTGATTTTCTTCATGTTGATTTTCATTGTCGCTTGTTCCTCCCCAATTATTAACAGTAAAAGATTCACCTGTAATCCAACCCCAATCAGCATATGAATCAGCTCGATATCCACCTACCATGTAAAACTCTTTAACAGGGCTAGTAGATAAAAATTTATCCTCGATAAAGTTTTTTTCATCTTGCGTAGTAATCGTAACCAAATGTCCACCTAAACTTTCGCAGTATGCTTTGGCATCTGTCCATGACATTGAAATGTCATAAGCCTTATAATAATGCCCGTTAAACTCAACAGCATCATCGGGAACATAAGAGGGTCTTGCAGGTTCCCACTCGCAAATGAAGCCTTCCATCGTTGGTTCTCCTAATGGGAAATCATTCCATGAATTTGAATTTTTATAGGTTCCGAGATAATCTTCTTGAATTCCATATTGAGTATAAGAACTCGGTTCACCCCTCAACCAATTGCAATACGAAAACTCTTCGCCAGTAATCCATCTCCATTCACCTTGTTTTTCTACATCTGTTGCGCCCAACCAACATCTAACCTTGTTTTTTTGATTCATTAAATTACTCACAAAATTGTTTTCCTCACTGCTTGTTATGGTAACAAGATGCCCGCCCATTTCTTCGCAATAAGTTTTAGCCTGTTCCCACGACAAGCATCCCTCATACACTTTATAATAATGCCCATTAAACTCAACGGCATCATCCGGTATCAGATTAGTTTCAACCGCCTTAACATTTGCCAAGGGTACACTCGTCACACACAGCAACATAACAAGCGCCATACACAATACCCGCTTCATTGTCTTTCCCATTTTCTTTTCCTCCAAAATAAAAAAGTGTGTGCTAACCGAAGTCCGCACACACGAAAAACGCAGACCTGATCAGCTACCACACCAAATCAAATAATTCACAGATGAAATGCGAATATAGAAGTCTGCATTTTTGCCAAGGCAAAAAAATACACACTCCACCTGTAAAAGAAAATTATTTAATTTGATGTGGTACCTTTAGTTTACCACCATTTTTCGGAAAAATCAACAGTTTGACAAAGATTTGCCCTCTCAGTCCTTGCGGACAGCTCTCCCAAAGGGAGAGCCAAGAACAGCCTTTCAATTATAAAAAATTTCCTGACTTGCCTCTCCCTCAGGGAGAGGTGGCAGATGCGAAGCGTCTGACGGAGAGGGTATAAAAAAGCACCCTCATTCGGGTGCTTTTCGTTGTTATTTATACTCAGGCAGCCAGTCCTTGTGAGCTTCTAAAAGCTCGTCAACCATGGCGTAGATGTCCTTGATGTTAAGCTCTCCGCCTGTGAGGGGATCCATCATTGCGGCATTGTAGATGTACTGCTTTTCACCTGTTGCGGCAGCCTCGATTGCAAGAAGCTGTGCGTAGATGTTGCTTGCGTTCATAGCGGCAAGCTGAAGAGGTAATTCACCCATATAGCAGGGATTGATACCGTCACCGTCAACGAGGCAGGGTACTTCAACACAAGCATCTGCGGGAAGGTTGGGAATAAGTCCGTTGTTGATTACGTTACCGCCGATTTTGTAGGGCTTGTTGGTAACGATAGCCTCCATAATGTACGATGCGTACTCGTGTGAGCGGGTGTGTGTAACCTTACCGTCAGCAAGAATTTCGTTTTTGTGCTTCTCCCAGCCTTCAATCTGATTCACACAGCGTCTCGGGTACTCGTCAAGAGGAATGTTGAACTCCTCGATCATTTCGGGGTATCTTGACTTTATGTAGAAGGAATTGTATTCAGCATTGTGCTCACTGCTTTCGGTACAGTAATAGCCGAGCTTGTCGATATAGTCATAGCGTACCATATCGTAGTGCTTTTCGTTGGCGTTCTTTTCCTTGGCTCTTCTCTTGATTTCGGGATAGAGGTCGTTGCCGTCCTTGTCCTTGATTTCAAGAAGCCATGCCATATGGTTGATACCTGCGATTTTCTCTGTTCTGCCCTCAAGCTTGTCCTCCATACCGAGGTCCTTGAGAAGGTTTTCAGAGCAGCACTGTACACTGTGGCAAAGACCGATAGTCTTGATTTTTGTGTACCTGAGCATATAGCCTGTAAGCATTGCCATGGGGTTTGTATAGTTAAGGAACCATGCGTCGGGACATACCTCCTCCATATCGTCGGCAAACGCCTTCATTACGGGAATGGTACGAAGAGCACGCATAATGCCGCCGATGCCCATTGTGTCTGCGATAGTCTGACGAAGGCCGTACTTCTTGGGAATCTCAAAGTCAATAACAGTGCAAGGCTCGTAGCCGCCAACCTGAATCGCATTGACAACGAAACGTGCACCGCGAAGAGCTTCCTTTCTGTTTTCCTCACCGAGGTAGGTTGTGATTTTTGCTCTGCCCTCGTTTATGTTTCTGTTGATTGCACTGAGGATTATCTCCGACTCCTCAAGACGCTTTGCATCGATATCGTAAAGTGCGAACTCACTGTCACGCAGTGCTTCGGTACACATACAGTCGCCGATAACATTTCTTGCGAAAATGGTGCTGCCCGCACCCATGAATGTAATTTTCATATTTTCTACCCCTTGCATATTTTTTTGCTATTTGGTAAGATAAGAATAGCATAGCAGAAAATAAAAAGCAATACAAATATATATTATCGGAGAAAAATTATGAAGGATCTTAAATTTTATGTTATGGCAGACCCTCACTATTTTGCTACATCCCTCGGCTGCAGCGGTGAAGAGTATGAGGATTTTATGCACTATGAGCAGAAATGCTTTGCTGAAACCGAAAGCATAAACAAAAGCGTTTTTGAGTTTCTCAAAAATGCTGACGAGGCTGATACAGTACTTATTGCAGGTGACCTTATCTTCAACGGCGAGAGAAAAAGTAGTGAGGAATTTCTCAAGCTTCTTTATTCACTCAAGGAAAGCGGCAAGAAAATATACGTTGTAACCGCTGACCACGATTTCAAGTGGACTGACGGCGACACCTTCGCATTCGGTGAAAACGGCAGATACTCACCTGAAAGAATCGAAAGACACGAGCTTCCCGGAATATACAAGGACTTCGGCTTCGGTGATGCGATAGCACGTGACGACGAAAATCTTTCCTATGTTGCTCAGCTTTCAGAGGGAGTACGACTTCTTGCTATCAACTGCGACCATAAGGAGAAGGGAAAGTACTATTTCAGAAAAGAGCAGTGGGACTGGATTGAGGCTCAGGCAAAAAAGGCACGTGAGGACAAGCAGACTATGATTGCGATGTGTCATTATCCCATCCATCCCGGTCAGCCCTTATTCTCGATTATTTCACCGATGGTGGTAAGAGATGCCCACGAATTTGCCTGCTTCCTTGCGGATAACGGAGTGCATCTTATGTTTTCGGGTCATATGCACAACCAGAGCATAAACCTTCTCGAAACTAAAAAGGGCAACAGGTACTACGAGGTGACAACGGGTGCAATAATCGCTGACCCCGCCTATATAAGACACGTTACCCTCAAGGAAAATTCTGCGGTGATAAAGAGCATTCCCACACCCGATTTCGAGTGGGATACCGATGACTGCAAGCAGTACCTTGCGGATATGTTTGACAGAATGATTGTCAATGTGCTTACCGATATGCGTGACGACACAATCAGAGCTATGAATAAGCTTCACATCGAGGACAAGGGCTCAACAAAGAAGCTTCTCGGCTTAGCGGGTAAATTTATCTGCAGTGTAAAGGTGGGCACATTAGCAAGACTCTTCTTTATAAAGTGCGACAAGAGTATAAGAAAAATGAGAGTGCTCGATTATGCAACAGACCTTGTAAGAGGTGCGTTCGAGGGTAATCAGCGCTTTACTGAGGGTACTCCCGAGGGGGATGTGCTCCTCAGGCTTCTCAGAAGACTTAATCCCCTGCTTAAAAAGATCGACATAAAGGGTTGGAACGGTGAAAAGGCTGACCTTTATGAAATTTTAAAGCACACTGCGGGTAATTACGGTATTGACGATTACAATGCAGAGCTTGAATGGTGACAAAAAAGAACCACGCACAGAAGCGTGGTTCTTTTTCTAGTAGTAAGTAGTAAGGAATCAGTGGTCGGGGTTGCCTTCGCCAACGAACAGTAGTCAGGGACTCCCTCTCAGTCACAGCCTTAGGCTGCGACAGCTCTCCCAAGGGGAGAGCCAAGATACATCCTTCTGGCTAAAGTTATCTCTTTCTTGCCTCTCCTTTTGGGAGAGGTGGCAGATGCGAAGCATCTGACGGAGAGGGTGCCCTAATCCCTAATCCCTAGTCCCTAATCCCTATATATGAAGCTTTCTATAACTTCTGCGTCTCTATAGCCCTGCTCATAAAGCTTGCAGATTGCTTCACTGTCGGTGTTGAGGGTTGTCATTCCGTGAAGCTCTTTCGGCTCGATGACGAGCACCCTGCCCTCTTTTTCCCACTCGGATACCTTTTCCAAAATATCGTTGCCCCTTGTGTGAAGGCTTTTCATAAGAGAAAGCACCTCGGGATATTTTCTCAGCCTTGCTGACAGTACCTTTGTGGCAAGGAGAGGCTTACAGTAATCCTCACGGGGCTTGGTGAGTATGAGAATAACCTTGTCGCAGCCAAGCTCAAATGCTTTTTCCACGGGGACGGGGTCTGCAACTCCGCCGTCAACGTAAAGCTCTGCTCCCACCCTGACGGGCTTACACACAC
>JAFZFT010000116.1 GCA_017555765.1 Clostridia bacterium
ATGTTAGTTTTTCTTCTTTACTATGACTTCTGTTTGTTCCGCCTTTTGGTCTTCCCATTTCTTTCATCTCCTTTTTCTCTATCTTAACATAAAAAATGATGGCAGACACTTTTTTGTGTCTACCATCATTATATCATTTCAGCTAATCCACCTCTTTTTTGTTGTGTATGAGCATTATTCCTGCTCAAATACATCTTTTCCGAGTCCGCATGTGGGGCAGACCCAATCCTCGGGTACATTCTCCCATGCAGTACCGGGAGCTACACCGTTTTCAGGGTCACCGATTTCGGGGTCATAAACATATCCGCAGGGACAAATATATTTTTCCATAATATTACCTCCTTAGTTGCCTGACAATATGATTGTCAGTACAGACGGTTTTTAGTCATTATTTCAGAAATTGCATCAAGAATTTTTCCGTGGCATCCGCCACAACCGGTTGAGCAGTTTGTAATTTTCTGTACTTCCTCAAAGTTCTTTTCAAGATCAGCAAACTTCTCAAACTTATTAAGTGCATCCTCTACATCAAAGAAGCTTACCTGCTTGCATTTGCATATTGTATAATCGAACATAGTTTAGCCTCCTTATAAATTCAGTGTGTTTTAATTTATAACTGTTATAACGTAATAGAGGATACGTTATAACGTACCCCCTAAATTATTTGTTTATTACGGGGATATTATTCTCCGTTGTTTTTTTAGCCGAAGTATCTGTTAAGAAGACCTTCGAAAGCCTTGCCGTGTCTTGCTTCGTCACGTGCCATTTCATGCACAGTGTCATGGATAGCATCAAGGCCGTACTCCTTAGCCATCTTAGCAAGCTCAAACTTACCCTGAGTTGCGCCGTTTTCAGCTGCTACTCTCATTTCAAGATTCTTCTTTGTGCTTGCAGTTACAACCTCACCGAGAAGTTCAGCAAACTTTGCTGCGTGCTCTGCTTCTTCGTAAGCAGCCTTTTCCCAATAGAGACCTATTTCGGGATAACCTTCTCTGTGAGCTACACGAGCCATTGCAAGGTACATACCAACCTCTGAGCATTCGCCGTTGAAGTTGTCACGAAGGCCCATGATGATTTCTTCGGGTACGTTTGCTTCCTTACCTACACCAACGATGTGCTCGGCAGCCCAAACCATACCTGCGCCTTCTTCTCTTTCCTTCATAGGAGCCTTACAGATTGCACACTTTTCTACTTGTTCGTCACTTTCCCAACCGCATACAGGGCAATAATACTTTTTCATTTTCTTTTCCTCCAATAATTTCAATTTTTTTGTTAGATTTTGTTGCAGGATTCGCATAATCCGTAGAACATAAGCTCGTGGCCGGTAATCGTACCTCCGAAATTCTTCGGCAGGGTATTTACACTGATCCCGTCACTGAGTTCCAGATCAAGTACCCGCTTGCATGAATTGCAGGTGAAATGATAGTGCTCGTGTGTGTGTCCGTCGAATCTGTCGCTATCGGGTGTGGTGATTTTTAGTATCATTCCTTCACTTTCGAGTAGCTTAAGATTTCTGTAGACCGTCGCCAGACTTACCGAGGGGATAACTTTTTTTACAGAGATGTAAACCTCCTCAGCCGTCGGGTGATCGTACCTTTCGCTTAAGTTCTGGAGTACCGCGTCTCGCTGCTTTGAGTTTCGCAGTGATGACATTATATCACTCCGTTCTGTGTTAACTTTATTGATAATGATAATCATTATCGTTAACGTGGTTATAATATAGCATAGGTATACATGAAAGTCAATAGCTTTTTTGAAAAAAATTAAAAAAATTTTTCAGGTAATAAATCACTATACTATAATATAAAAAATCAGGCGTCGAGATATGTCGGCACCTGATAATTTACTAGATATAATACTAGAGAAAGATCTTCTCAAGCTCGTTAAGGTTAGTAACGGTTGCAATAGGATTAAGATCACAGGGGAGTGGTGTATCATAAAGGTTGAGCCATATACTGTCCAACCCTGAATTTTCAGCTCCGCGTATATCTGATGAAAGTGAATCGCCTATTACAATGATGCGGTCTTTTTTCTTTTCATTGATTTTATCAAGGACATAATCAAAAAATCTCTTGTCAGGTTTTGGTATGCCTATCGCCTCAGAAACAAATACATCTTTAAAATAGGGGAGAAGACCGCTCTTTTCAAGTCTGAGAGCTTGTGTTTTGGCAACTCCGTTTGTGACTATGTAAAGCTCGTATCCCGCTTCTGCAAGCTTTTCAGAAAGTGCTTCAGCTCCGTCCATTGTATATCCGCACTGGCTAAGAAGATTGAGATAATACTCGTTCACCTCAAGGGCATCTCCGTCAAATGTAAAACCTATGCTATCAAAAAACATTCGGAATCGTATTCTTTTAAGTTCAGGTTTTGTAATTTCTTTTTTTTCGAGACGTTTCCAAAGCGCTTCATTTATTGATACATACGTACTTATATTATTTTCTGTTACGGGTACGCCGTAATGCTCCATAGTTTTTATCAGTGAGTTGTGCTCAGATTTTGAAAAGTCGAGCAGTGTATTATCTGCATCGAAAAGTATAGTTGTATATTTCTTATTCATATTTTTTCTCCTAGGTTGATGTTTTGATTTTATAACAAAAGTACAATTATGTCAATCATAAGTAAGATTTTGATAAATTTCGTGTAAATCTATTTACTTTTTTTCTTCTTGTGGTAAAATTATAAATGTATAGATATGCTCAGTTAAAATTAATGAGCAGGAAAGGTTAGGGTTAGTACCCGACACAGATTTATGGATAACAGTACTTTCAATCAGGGGGTTGCTCCCGGTGGACTCAGGGACAGAACAGAAATCAAACTTCTTATATGCTATCTTCTCAAGACGCTGAAAAGATCTCTGACAAGAAGTCATATAAATGAAATTCTTCAGGAATACAGAATAGCTAATTATTTTGAGGTTAATACTGCAATAAGTGAGCTTGTGACTGCAGGTCAGCTCACTTCGGATTTATCTGACGGCGATGAGGAAATAAGCCTTACAAGCAGAGCAAAGCTCGATGTTGGTCTGCTTGAAAGAGATTTACCGCGTTCAGTAAAAGAAAAAGCTATCAGAAGTGCTCTTAAAATTCTTCAGCGTGAAAGAATAGAGAAGGAGAGTATAGTTGAAGTTGTAAAACTGGAACACGGCTATCACGTCTCTTTTACGGTCAAGGATATGGAAACAGAGCTTCTTAAGCTTACTGTTTATGTTGCGGATGAAAGTCAGATAGAAATTGCTAAAAGGAATTTTTATAATAACGCAACCGACATATATTCAGGTGTAATTTCAGCTCTTACAGTTGAATAAAGAAAGCGAGGATTAATAAATGAAAAAGTTTTTACTTTTTTTCACAATAACTCTTGCTCTGTGCGGAGTGGTTTTCGGTATGTATATGGAGTACATCCATATAAGTGAGTATCCGATTTTTATTGAAAGCTATGACCATGGTACCTTAAGTGTTGATTTGCCAGGGGCACAAGGTGATGACGGTAAGTATAAGGTTATGGGCAAAAAGGATTCACAGGTACTTATAAATATAAATCCTGAAAGAAACGACAGTGAATACTATAACCTTAAAATGCTCACAGTAAACGGTGAGGATGTTACTGATCAGGTAAGAATGCTTCAGTACACAGCTACAGTTACACAAAAGCTTACGGTTGTTGCAACCTTCGAAAAAGGTGAGCGTCCCGAAGAAGATGTTGCAGTTAAGAAGCTCAGTGTTACTTCACCTGATATTGAAAAGTATGCTTCTAACGCATACCTAGGCTCATATTCAGCTTACAATATCAAGGACCCCTCAATAATTTATGATTCTGACAGTGGATATTTTTACTGCTTCGGTTCAAATAATGTTGTTATAAAGTCAAAAGACCTTGTTAATTGGATTGACAGAACAACCTATTTCAAGCATCCTGAGAATGCAGTCAGCAATACAATAATGAGCTTTAGTCAGTTTGACTCCGTGAGCAGTTGGGCAAATGAACATGGTTATAGCGGTGATGAACTCAACTCTGATAAGAATCAGAACAGATCTCCGTCTGCTCCTGAAGTTGTAAAGGTTGGAAAAACATACTATCTTTACTACTCAATAGTAAAAGAGCAGGATGCTAACGAGTCGGCTATATTCTGTGTAAAGACCGACAATCTTAAGTCCGCTGTTGATAACAAGGAGTGGACAGACGTAGGTCTTGTTGTCAGCACATGCGGCACTAACGGCGGAACACGAACTCTTATTGATGCTGACGGAAACAAGTCTACTGTCAATATTCCTGCTGAATATGATAAAGCAAATGCGACTCACCCTTCTGTTATGTATGACGGCTCAAAAATGTATATGGCATACGGCGGTTATTACGGATCCGGCAAGCTTGGCGGAGAAATATATCTTCTCGAACTCAGCACTTCAACCGGACTTATGAAGAGTCTTGGCGGTATTAACGGTGAAGGCGAAAGCGTTTCAACTATGCACGACGGCAAGATGTACAAATCAGGTAAACTTATTGCAGATCCCGGTAGAGTACCTGCTCTTGAAGAGACAGACGGAAGTCTTGTAAGTGGTGCAGATCTTGTTTACAATAAGGATGAAGGCTACTATTACCTTTTTGTGACCTATGGTTACGGTGATACAAACTATAACGTTGTCGTATCCCGTTCGAAAAAAGTAGAAGGTCCTTACACAGATTTCTCAGGTCAGGATATGGCATCTTACTCTAAAGGAAGTATGTACGGTAAGGGTTATATGCTTATGGGCGGATACAATTTTGTTAACAGCAGTAAAGGTAAAGTTTCTTATACTGATGTCGGTCGCGCGAGTATTGGTGCGCCTAGTATAATCAAAACTGAAAACGGAAACTGGTATATCGCTTCTCAGTCTCAGATTTATTTCAAGGCGGGAACAGAAATTACAACTTCAAGTAAAAAGGCAGAAGAGAGTTCACTTATGCTCGCTTCCGAGCCCGCTCTTGAAGTCAGAGCTCTCAACTGGAATGATGAAGGTTGGCCTATGGCATCTCCCGAGGTATATGCAGGTAAGAGCAAGAAGGATACAAAAATCAAACTTGATGATCTTTATGGAAACTGGGATGTAATTTTATTTAGAAATTCAGGTGACGAGGATGATGCTAAAGCTGTTGCAAGGGCAGAATCACAGATTGTATCTCTTCTTGAGTACGCAACAATTTCTCAGAATGATATCAGTAATTCAAATGCGATAAACTTCAGCGGAGCTATAAAAAAAGATGGAGCAGCATTTACGTTTACTCTTGATTCTGTTACTTATACTGTGTATCCCGATGCTGTTTGGGATTGGGAGCTCAAAGAAGGCAGTATTGTGTTTACCGGTATAGGCAGTGATGGTACTGCAATCTGGGGTAAGAAAAAGCTTTCAACTACTCTTGGTCTTTATACATCAGCATTCTATTATGTTTATGGGAAGTGTGAAGGTACACTTGCAGAGACCTACAAGCTCAGAACTGATGAACTCAGTATTAATCCTTCACAGGCACAGATTGATATCTGTGTAAATGATATGCTCGCAGACCTTAAGAAATAAATTAAAATGTCGGGATTTCTCCCGACATTTTTGTGTTTTAAGCTGGTTATTTGCAGAAAACATGGTTTCCTATTGTTGTAATAACGGGTCTGGAATACATAAAGCTGTTTGATGTTTTTGCAGGATTATAATAGTAAATTGCACCGCCACTCGGATCCCATCCGTTAATGCAATCTCTTGCAGCCTTTATTGAATTTGAATCTGGGGATACATACCAATTATTGTCGTTGACGCAGGAAAAAGCCCCCCGTTGGTATATTACACCCGCAATGGTGTCAGGGAAAGAAGCGTGCTCGACTCTGTTCAGTACCACGGCACCGACTGCTACCTGGCCTCTGTAGGATTCACCTCTTGCTTCTGCTGCAATAAGCTTAGCAAGAAGATTTATATCACTGCTTGAATATCCTCCTGTAGAGCCTGAAGAAGAGCCTAATCCTAAATATTTAAGTGTTTTGGGACCCGTTATACCATCGGCGGTTATGCCGCAGTTTTTCTGGAAGGAGCGTACTGCTTTTTGAGTAGCTATTCCGTAAATTCCGTCAACAGAACCCTTATAATAACCTAATTCCTTAAGCTTGGTCTGTATTTTTCTGACCTCATTACCCTTTGAACCTAGTTTAGAAAGAGTACTTACGGAGTCGTTCTGTAAAGCAGCTGCAAAACAACTGAAAAACAGAGCTATAACCATAAGTATAGTTATAACCCTTTTGAAATTTTGTTTATTGAATCTTATCATAACCTTCACCTCGGATATATTGTTCCCTAAGATGAAGAAAATAACAGACATTTATTTGATTTCAGCCTTTTTCTTAGTTTTCTGCTTTGATATTGCTGTTGTTGTGGCTGAGTACAAAAGAACAAGCACTGTAATTATAATAAAGTGATGAGTAGGATTTTCAACACCGAGCTTTTCAATTACTCTGAGTATACACTGGAACGCATATATTGGGAAGCTGAGAGTGCCTAGCCAATTAAGAAAACCGATGCTTAAATGAATCTGATTTGCAAAGTACAGCAAAGTGGGATACCCTACGATTACAAGAATATAAATCATATTCTGTGTTTTATCGGGAGCGGCGATGATCGACAGCGTAAGTATACCTGCGGCAACAAAACCGAGCACTGCATCAAAACCTTTAAACTTATTAGTGATGCTTTCAGGTAAATGGGGGATAATCGCAAAAAGCATACCGAGAGGCATTGAAGCAAAGGCTCTCAATGCTCCGCCGGGCCATTCTGCAAAGCTGGGTATTTTTCCTGAGATAAATATTGAAAAAATACTGAGTGCGGCAACAGAACAGTAAAATAAACAATCTTTTTTCAGTACTCTTCTTAAAATAAAGAAAAATGCCATTGCAAGGAATAAATCTCTTATATACCAAAGGTATCCGAACATAAAATTATAAGAAAAATCAAAAGCAAAAGAATATATAAAAACAAAAATCTCACCGATTATAAATACAGTGGACAATGCTTTGAAACGTTGCTTTATAAAAGCCCACAGTCCCTTAAATACGGGCTGTGAATCGTACTTTTTCATCGAGCGTACAAGGTAGAAGCCTGAAAGTACGAAGAAAAACTCAACAGCAAGTTTTCCGTCTGAAAATAGATTGTTTCTATATGGTACATAATCGTGAAAGTAGAGCACCCAGATAGAAAAGAGAAAACGTAACAGTTCGATAATACTGTTTTTGCCTTGTTTGACTGTAATTTTATTTTGAATAGTATTTGATTCCATATGAACACCTCTTAAATTCCGGAAGAGTATAACACAAGGTATATTAAATTTCAATAGAGTATGGCAATAAAAAAAGCACAGCAACCTTTCAGTTGCTGTGCTTATGGTGCGAGTGTTCATAAGGGAATTACTTAATGGTAGTGTTTATTCCCATTGCTATTAAGGGCGGTTTCGACAAAAAGAAACTGCCCTCAAAAAATGAGAGCAGTAAAAACATTTAATTTAACGGATTCTTATCATCTGTTATCCTTTGCTGCTTTTCTTTCAGCATTTCATTAAGCTTTTTAGTATTTCGTTTAGTTGCGTAATAAATAATTGCCCAAACTGCCAGATACCCTACAACAAAAATACCTGAGAAAACCAAAATTGGTGTTGTACCCCATTCAATCCAATCATTAAGCAGATAAGCACTTAAATAGCTGAAGTATAAGATAATGCCGTGTATCAAAATTGCCGACATCAAGGGTAAGCGTTCTATATGATAAACAGCATTCATACCACCTGCTGTAAAGGCAAGTGCAGTTGTTGAAAAAATTCCTATACAGACCTGATTGACAGTTAATGTATCTATCAGACCTTTATAATGCAGAATCATATATAAAACAGCAAGAACAATCGGACCGAAACCGCAAGCAAGCAGACCTCTGCGGAAAAATTCAGTAATAAATCTTTTCATATTCCCTCGTACCTCCTTCTTATTTGTGAAAAACAACGCCGTGAAACATACTCGCGATAACCGCATCTGAACACTGCGTCCACGCCACCGTTGAACACGGCGACAAAGCACTCAATACGATGTTCGTTGGCAAGAGCAGATTTGTTAATGCGTATAAAATAAGAAGGCAGAATGCTCTCCAGATCACGAAGTCTGTCCTGAATACGGTAGTGTTTTCCCTTCGTATCAACAACTGTTACTTTCTTATCAATTACAGTAATACACTCTATTTCAGAGAATAAGAGTTTTCTCATCTCGTCATCATTGTACCCCATAATGCTTTCAGCACCGGAAAAGTTGCAGACAAGATTTTCTATCTGCTCAGTTAAAGAAGATGGAGCGTGAACCTTTGCAATTATCTCTTCATCTGCATCTTTATCTATAATGAGTTTATATTTCATCGCATCAAATCCTTATTGTTTTTTCATTTGCCTGAGGAAGCTGAGAATAGCTATTGAAGTTATAAATACACTGTACAGAATAATAGGTATAACATTAGTTACGGCGAGCTCAAGGTTTCCACTGAATAATGCTTTTTCCATTTCTGCTGCGTGAACAAACGGTAGTACATTCGCGATTTTTTCGAAAAATCCACCCACAAGCTTCAGATCAAACCATACTCCGGATAGCCACGCAGAGAGATTAGTAAGTAATGCACCGCAAATACCGCCTACTTGTTTAACACCAAAGATACTGCCACATAAAAGTCCTAATGCAATATTAAAAACTGCCATAGGTATTATGCCTATTATAGCATAAATAATATTTACGCTTACAGTCAGACCCAAAGGAATTGCAAACAGATAGCAAATAATTGTCTGACTGATTGCAATGGGTAAAAGCGGCAGCATATAGCCGAGAATAAAATCAAAACCTGTAAGCGGTGATGCATATAATCTCTGCAAAAAGGCGCTTTCTCGGTCTTTGGCAATAAGCGTTGCAGAGAAAAGTGTCATAAACGATAAACCGAACACAGTAATACCCGGTGTAAGTGTGTCAATATCAAACAGTTCTGCGGGAATATTTTTCTGCAAGCTGCTCAGGAGTAATAGTAATACCAAAGGAAAACCTAGACCGAAAGCAAGGTTTACCGGGTCGCGCAGAAGCTCCTTTGTACACCTTTTTGCAAATGTCAGCATTCTCATAATGCAACCTCCTTCACAATAGAAACGAAGGCTGATTCGAAGTCCTTTGCACCTGTCATTATCTTCAATTCTTCTGCAGTTCCTACAGCAAGAAGATTACCGTCTTTCATAATACCTATACGGTCAGAAAGTGATTCTGCTTCTTCCATATAATGTGTTGTAAGAATAACGGTTACTTTGCCCTTCAATGAGCGAATCATATCCCAAAGCTCGTGACGTGCAATAACATCCAAGCCAAGAGTAGGTTCATCCAAAAAGAGAATGTGGGGTTCACTGATTAGTGCCATAGCAATACTTACACGGCGTTGCCATCCACCCGACAGCTTACCTGCTTTTCTCTTTAAAACAGAATCTAAAGCAAACTGCTCTGTAAGCTCATTGATTTTTGCTTTACTTTTTTCTTTAGTAAACCCATGAATACCACACATTAATTCAAGGTTTTCCTTTACAGTAAGATTAGGAGCTACTGCAGTTTCCTGAGGCGATACAGCAATCAATCGCTTTACCTGTTCGGGTTGTTTGTTTACACTGTATCCTCCTATAAATGCTTCCCCATCCGTTGGTTTTGTTATGCAGGTTAACATCTTAATCGTTGTTGTTTTTCCTGCTCCGTTAACACCCAACAGAGAAAAGAGCTCACCTTGCTGTATTTCTAAATTGAGCTTATCCACAGCAGTAAGATTTTTGTATCTTTTGACAAGCTCCACTGTTTTTATTTCTTGCATTTACGTTAGCCTCCTTTTTATTTGCGGTACCATCATAGCAAATATAAAAGAGGAAATGTTGTTTTTTTATTTAATCGGTCATTTATCGCATCTCATCGGTTGCAAAAAGTATATCACATTAACGCCTTATATTTCAAATTGCATATCCTTATACGTTAATTTTCAGTACAAGGATTTTTTAAATTCAAAATTTTAAAGTAAAGGAAGTGAAAAATGCTTTAGCGAACCAACCGAAAAAACAATAAAAAAGCGTGGGATAAGTCTTAGCAAGCATTGAATTTGTGCATACAAATTCCACTTGTTAGGGACGGCCCTAAAGCCCGTATGAATATAACCAAAACAAAAAGTCGCACTCCGAAAGGAATGCGACGATACATAAAAACTATTAAATGATAACAAAACTCTATTTTAAGCAAAAAAATGAGTATTCACAGGTCAAATCCCTTATGAATACTCAATATGGTGCGGATGACGGGACTTGAACCCACATGAAATCGCTTTCACTGGAACCTGAATCCAGCGCGTCTGCCAATTCCGCCACATCCGCATATAACCCTATTTCCACTCGGTGGGATAACCGAGGCGGCTTACTGCTTATCCGCTCCGTAAATACTACCACAAATGAATTTGTAAGTCAATAGTTCGGTGAGATTATTTTTGTGAGTGAAACATTTATCTGCCACTCTTTACAAAATTGACTTTCGGTATATAATTGTAATATGAAAGAGGGTGAGCTCAGTGGTGGAATTCAAAGTGGTACTTTGTTGTCTTAATTCAAAATATATACATTCCTCACTTGCGCCGTGGTGCATTTATACATCTTCAAAGAAGCGTTGCAATGCCGAAGTCAGCGTCAATGTCATTGAGGGTACCGTAAACGAAAAAGAAGATGCTATTTTCGAACGCTTACTTTCAGGTAACCCGGATGCTATTGCTTTTTCTTGCTATATATGGAACATAAAAACCGTGCTCTCACTTTCTGAAAAAATCAAGAATTACAATTCCGATATACAGATAATCCTGGGTGGTCCGGAGGTGTCCTACTGTCAGAGTAGCATATTTATTAAAAATCCGTCGGTAGATTTTATTGTTTCGGGTGAGGGCGAGGTTACTGTACCTGAGCTTATAAACAGACTGCATCTCGGAATCGACACAGATATTCCTGCCGTGTCATATCGTACAGCAGACGGTGTGCATATTGACGGCAGAGTTGCACCGACTGATGAGAGTATTTCTCCCTATTGCGAAGAGTACTTTCAAAATCTTAACGGTAGGATTGCATATATAGAGAGCAGCAGAGGCTGTCCCTTCAATTGCGCCTTTTGTCTCTCGGGTAGACTTGGAAATGTAAGATATATTGATATTTTACGAGTTAAACCTGAAATGATAAAGCTTTCTCAGATGGGCGCTAAAACCATAAAGTTTGTAGATCGTACCTTCAACTGTAATAAAAGCAGGGCGGCTGAAATACTAAGTTTTATTATTGAAAATTACGGCAAGGAGATACTGGAAGGTACTTGCTTTCATTTTGAGATAGCGGCTGATTTGCTTGATGATAATCTCTTTGAAATTATATCAAGACTTCCCGTCGGTGCTGTGCAGTTTGAGATAGGAATTCAGTCTTTTAACGAGGTTACACTTAAAGCGATTAACCGCAAAACTGATTTATTGAAGGTTGAGGAAAATATTAAAAGACTTGTTTTCTTTGGAAATTGCCATATACATATTGACCTTATCGCAGGACTTCCCACGGAAGATTTTGATAGTTTCGTTGGCGGCTTCAATAAAGCGTACGGGTTAGGTGCGAATATGCTTCAGCTTGGCTTCCTGAAGATTCTTAACGGTACACCTATGGCAGAATACAGAGAAAAATACCCTTGCGAATACTGTTCTGAGCCGCCGTATACAGTTATATCAACTCCATATATATCAAAAGAAGAGCTTGAAAAGCTTCACATTGCCGAAAACGAATTGGATCGACTTTATAACAGTGGCAGATTTGTACGCGCTCTCGGATATGTGCTTTCTGCAAGCAAAATGCCGCCTTTTGAACTGTTTTATAGCTTGGGCGAGCGTCTTGGCTTCTTAGGCGAAAAGGGGAGCATACCTCTTGATAGGTACACAAATCTAGTTTTTGAATATTTTTCATTGCTTGAAGGTGTAGAAGCAGCAAAGCTTCGTGATGCGATGATATACGACCGTATTTCTACTAATAATTCGGGTGTTATTCCCGAAAAGCTCAAGGCTGCGGATAACAATATGAAAAAGGTACGAAACCTTATCAAAGAAGCCGCTCCACTTAAAAGTGGCCGTAATCGAAGTGTTGCAATACTCTACACTGAAAGTAAGGCTATATACTGTGACTATGAATATCGCAACCCTGTCACAGGTAGATATAATGTAGTCGAATACCCGCTGTAAGAAAAGAAATTCAAAAAAATTCTAAAATTCTGTTGACAACGGCAAATAATTGTTGTATAATCATCAAGCTGTTAAAAAACAGATGCTGATATAGCTCAGTCGGTAGAGTGCATCCTTGGTAAGGATGAGGTCACCGGTTCAAATCCGGTTATCAGCTCCAAAAATCGACAACCTTCTGTTGAAGGTTGTCGATTCTTAATTTGTGTCCGTAGAATATAACTTAGTTATGAGCGTAGCAAGTACTTTGTTTGTATTAAAAAAATCGCATCCGAAAACGGGTGCGATTTTTTGATTCTTACTCTGACTCATCCTTTTTGGGTGAAATAATCTGCCTTGTAATGTTGCCTTCAGGCGGCATTATAATCTCACGCATCGGATAATCATCCAAGGACGATATACCGCTGATATCAACCAGTTCTACAACTGTTTCAGGCGGTTTTGAGACCTTTTCGGGTACGGGAAGGAAAACATCAGTTGAGTAGCTGAGGTCGGGCTTCTGATATCTTATACGCTTTTTCTTCGACTTCTTATTCTTATATCCGAAAAGGATTTTTATAAGATAGTAAGCGGTTATGGCGAGTACTGTCATAACTGAAACGAGAAGCCCTGCATATAAGGTGCTGAGCTCGTATCTGAATTCGATATCGTGATTGCCTCTTTCAACAAGTACGCCTATAAAAGCATCGCCTATAGCAACAATGTTTTCGGGTGCAACCTTTTCTCCGTCAATATATACCTTCCATGCTTCATCGTAGGGTATGGATGTATAAACTAACGAGTCTTCAGTTGCGGTAAATCTGCCTTTAATACTTGTTTCATTGAATTCTTCGATGAGTATCTGTTGTTGCTTGAGAAGCTCGTAGCCGTTTTCGAGAGTTTCTTCATCAAGAGAATATGCTAAAAACTTGATAGTGCCTGATGATGCCTCGAGAGGGAGATTTACGGTGATAGTTTCATTGGCGTGGTGGTAGCCGATGTCGAGAATACAGCTCTGGTCAACACTGTGTGCCATTGTACCGAGGCTCGAGGTTACAGTTATACTTCTAGCGTTTGAGTCCGTAACATCGAAATAAATATAAATGTTCGAATCTATCTCGGGGATAAGTGTAAATATCGCCGCACCGTCATAGCTGGTGTTGGTTTTGTAGAAGCTGAAAGCTGTTTCAGTTATACTTTCAGTAAAAGGTGCGATATTTGAGTAGTCAATGTACGCGGGGAACAAGCGATGGAAGGGGCTTCCGAGTCCGCCTGTTGCGAGATTGAAATAGTCTCCCTGAAGAGCAAAGGGGTCAGCAAGAGTATTTCTTTCCCAGTTTTCGATGTATTCCTCATTTGCCCAGTTTGCAACATTACTGTCAACGAGGTAAGCGATAGGAAGATAGTAGTTATTTTTGTAAGCGGTGTAATACGATTGAGAGTATACACTTTTATAATTCGGAGACGAAGCTAAAAGGTCAGGGCTTGTATTGTTTACAATGTACTTGAGTGAGAACATCATATTGTAAACAGGTGTCTGCGGATTGTAGGTGAAGCTGTTGATTGTGTTGCCCATCATACCGAGTTTGTGCTGGAGCTTCGAAACCTTTTCGGATGCCATTGATGAAAATACTGAAACACCGTTGTAGTTGAGCCATGAGGGATCCATTCTTGTACGAAGGTCTGTAAGCTCCATGCGGTAGAAATCTCCGTCTTCAATTGTGTCAAGCTTTTCCTTTACATCCCGAAATTCGTCGTAACCTGAAACGTAGGATTCCTTATTTACGGATATGCTCATAGTGTTTGAGTCGCACATAACAGCCTCACTACAAACACATATCACGAGAAGTGCCGCAACTGAGGCGGTACGGAATTTCTTATCGAGGAAAATTGCGATGATACAAACATAAAGAACAATGAGTATGATTGAAAGTGTTACGGAGCTTGCGGTGACATTCTTTGATGTCATTTCCTGGATGAGCATAACGAAAAGTACAAGTCCCGTGCCGACTGCAGCAAAGTGTCTGGTGTTAAATTCTTTTGCTCTTATAAATGTCTTGTACGCTATAACAAGCAGTACAAAGGAGTAAATGAATGACTGTCTGTAGGGGAGGTCGTTAGGCCAGTGGAAGCCGTGCCAGATGTAGTTGAGATAGTTTACATTGAAGCTGAGGAGGAGTACCGTGAGAAGCGCAAGAGTTGCGAATTTTTCCTTTTTTGATATTGATTTTGTAAAGAAGTACAGCGGTGCAAGGATAAGAGTGAAAATACCGCAGTAAACATTGGGGAGTACGTGGTCGCCGCTGCTTCTGATGGTTGTGGTAAGATTTGCAAGGTGATTTGCGAAGAAATCGTAAAATGAAAAATATGATTTGAATTCAGTTGGGAAGATGTTCGAGGTAGCAGATGAGGACTTGAGCACCTCATAAACAGGAAGGAGTACACACGCCATAAGTCCGGCGGCAGTAATTGCGGCTATTGTGAAGATTACACCGCTTCTGAGAAAACGGTTGTTTGTTATACGCTTTCTATTTTTTGTTTTTCTGTCTACTATATCAACGATGCTGTAATTTGAGAAGAAATAGTATATGAAATATATGACAGAGAAAATGCAGAGCATATATGACATGTAGTAGTTTGAAAACATTGTTAGAGCAAGAGAAATAATAAAGGTTTTCATCTTGCCGTTGTCGATTATTCTCTCAATACCGAGAAGTACTATCGGTAAAAGCACCATAGCATCAAGCCACATAACATTCCAGTAATATGCGAGCATATATCCGCAGAAGGAATACATAACGCCGAAAGAGACAGTTACATAATTCTGTGAATGAAGTGATCGCTTGATGTAGTAGGTGAATGTTGAAGCTGATAAGGCAGCTTTAATGAGAATCATAGTCGCTATAGCTTCAGTGATACCTTTGTGACCGAAAAAGATAATCAAGAAACCGAGAGGACTTGAAAGGTAGTTGAAATAGTTTCCGAGGAAACAGCTACCGAGGCCTGATGTCCAGGAATAGATAAGATTTTCAGAGCCTGAGATTCTGTCATAAAGTTCAGCAAAAAGAGGCCCGTATTGGTGGTAAAGATCCATTCTGAGAATGGTATTTTCACCGATAGGTATCATTTTGTTACAAAGATATATGGTAAGCATTGTAACTGCGGTTGCAAAAAACGCAATAACAATGTATTTATTCTCTGAGACAATAGACTTAATGTTGGGCTTGTTATTGTTACTCATACTCAACCTTCTTTCATATTGATAAGTATAATTATAGAAATAATACTATAAATATATTTAATCTTCAAGCATTTTCCGGAATTAAATTTATATTAATACTTAATTAAATCTTTTATCGGCACATTGTCTTGAATTTTATTTAACATTATAGTATAATATCAAACTAGACTATAATGTTGGAGAAGAGCTTATGAGTAAAAAAGTAATAGTAATCGGTGCCGGTGCGGCGGGACTTATGGCTTCAGGTGTTGCGGCTGAAAATGGCGCAGATGTAATTCTTATCGAACGTAATGACAGACCTGCCAGAAAAGTTATGATAACAGGCAAAGGCCGCTGTAATGTAACTAACAACTGTACAATGATAAATGAGCTTATCGCAAATGTACCCACAAACGGAAGATTTCTTTACAGTGCTTTTTCAAGGTTTATGCCTATTGATACTATGGAATTTTTCGAGGATATGGGGGTGCCTCTCAAGGTTGAAAGAGGTAACAGAGTGTTCCCGGAAAGTGATAAGGCAGTAGATATTGTAGATGCGCTTAATTCCTTCAGTCAGGATGCAGGTGCAAAGCGCATAAAGGGAAGAGTTACTGAGCTTACAGTTTCTGACGGTGCAGTCAAGGGTGTAGTCCTCGAAGATGGTACAGAGTACGAAGCGGATGCTGTAATCGTTGCAACTGGCGGTGTATCATATCCTCTCACAGGCTCAAGCGGTGACGGATACGAACTTGCAAAGCAGGTAGGGCACAGTGTAACCGACCTCAAGCCTTCTCTCGTACCTCTTGTGTGCCATGAAGGTTTTTGCAGTGACCTGCAGGGTCTTTCGCTCAAGAATGTATCAATCAGTGTAATTGATACTCACAGCTATAAAGAAGTATATAAGGATTTCGGCGAGATGCTCTTTACTCACTTCGGAGTTTCGGGTCCGATGATTTTAAGTGCAAGCTCACATCTTAAGGATATAACTCCCAGAAGATATGAGATACATATCGACCTTAAGCCTGCGGTTTCTTATGAGCAGCTCGACAAGAGAATACAGAGAGATTTCCTTGAAAATACAAACAAAAATTTTATCAACGCCCTCGATTCACTTCTGCCTAAGAAGCTTGTACCCGTAATAGTACGTCTTTGTGGTATTAAACCTGCAACTAAGGTTAATCAGATTACCAAGGAGCAGAGGGGAAACCTTGTTAATCTTCTTAAGGATTTAAAGGTTACCGTACTTAAATACAGACCCATTGAAGAGGCGATTATTACATCCGGTGGTATCAGCACTAAGGAGATTGACCCGAAAACAATGGAATCAAAGCTTTGCAAGGGACTATATTTTGCAGGCGAGGTTATTGATGTTGACGCTTATACGGGCGGATTCAATTTACAGATTGCATTTTCTACCGGCAGACTTGCAGGTGAAAGTTGCTGTTAAATGATAGTACAATTCGAATAAAGGAGACGGACTATGAAGATTATAAATGTTGCAATAGATGGCCCTGCAGGTGCAGGTAAGAGTACAATAGCGAGAGCTGCATCAAAGGAGCTCGGATATATTTACATTGACACCGGTGCGCTTTACAGAACTGTAGGTCTCAATGCAGTAAGACTCGGAGTTGATATTCATAATGACGACGCTGTTATTTCAACACTTACTGATGAGCTTTGCGTTGAACTTAAATTTGTTGACGGTGAGCAAAGAATGTTCCTTAATGGTGAGGATGTATCAACTGCAATAAGAACTCCTGAGGCTTCAATGGCGGCTTCAAGGGTTTCTGCTGTGCCTGCAGTAAGAAAATATCTTTTTGATTTACAGAAAAATCTTGCAAAGTCAAACAACTGTATTATGGACGGCAGAGATATCGGTACAGTTGTACTTCCTGACGCAGATGTTAAGATTTTCCTTACCGCATCACCCGAAGCAAGAGCAACAAGAAGATACAAGGAGCTTCTTGAAAAAGGAATGGATGCTTCCTATGAAGAAGTGCTTGCAGATATGATTAAGCGTGATTACGACGATTCACACAGAGCTATTGCACCTCTCAAGCAGGCTGACGATGCAGTACTGTGCGACACAAGTGAGCTTACCCTTGAGGAGTCGGTTAAGCTTGTAATTGATACAATCAAAATAGGTATCAGCAAATAAAAAAACTGTACTTTTAATAAAAATATAAATTCCGGTAACCCTATTTTTATAGGGGATGATTGATTGGAATTTGATTATACTTCTGTAAACAACAGTTTTGTATACAACCTTGTGAAGCTACCTTTATGGATAGCTTCACATATTACTTATAAATACCGATGTAAAGGGCGGAAAAACATACCTTCAGAGGGTAGACTCATAATCGCCTGCAACCACGTCGCTTTTTCTGATCCGGCTCTTATTGTTGTCAACTGTCCTAGAAAAATTCATTATATGGCAAAGAGTGATTTGTTTGAAAATCCTGCATTCGCCTTGCTTCTTACGAAAATGAACGCCTTTCCGGTAAAAAGATGGACTGCCGACAGAAATGCATTGAAGTACGCAATCAAGGTGCTTGAAAGTGAAGGTGTGCTCGGTATTTTCCCGGAGGGCAGACGGGTGCGTGGCGGTGTTCAGCCTGTTGAAGCAAGAAAAGGGATAGGGTACATCGCAAAGAAAACGGGAGCAGACGTTCTTCCGTGTTGTATTTATAAGATAAAAAAACGGTATCGCAGTGAGTTAGTGCTTGTTTTTGGTACAGTTATCAAAAACAGTGAGCTATTTTCAGCTGACGAAAAAAGCACTTCCTCTGACAGTGCAAAAGCCGCTTCGTCAATAATTATGGATAGGATTAAGGAATTATGGTTAAATCAGGAAAAGTTTTTCAAACCGCAAAAACAGCAGGATTCTGCTTCGGAGTAAACAGAGCGGTAAAAATACTCAACAAAATTGTCGATGAGGGCAGAAATGTCTGTACTCTCGGTCCGATTATTCATAATCCTATTGTAATTGAGGAGCTTGAAAGCAAGGGCGTGAAGATTATTGATTCTCCTTCGCAGACTCCTGAAGGCTTTGAGATTGTAATAAGAGCACATGGTGTTACAGGGCAGATTATCAGTGAATTAGATAAAAACAGCATCAGATATACTGATGCTACTTGTCCGTACGTGCTGAAAATCCATAAAATTATCAAAGAAAATTCAAGAGAGGATAATATCGTACTGATAGCAGGAGATGAAAGTCACCCTGAGGTGTGTGGGTTCAGAAGTCATTGTAAGGGAAAGTCCTTCGTTTTTAAAAACAGCGACGAGCTTGAGAAAATACTTGAAAATAACAGTTTTATTGCTGATGGAGAAATTATACTTGTCGCTCAAACGACTTTTTCGGTAAAAGAATGGAAAAAAAGCGAAAAAATAATTGAAAAACTCTGTACAAATCAAAAAACATTTGATACAATATGTAGAGCTACCCAAGACAGACAGCTTGAGGCGGTGGAGCTTTCTAAAAAATCTGATGCTATGATTGTTATCGGAGGCAGATTCAGTTCCAACACAGTGAAGCTTTATAATGTGTGTAAGGAAAACTGTGATACCTTCCTTATCGAAAGGGTAGAAGAACTCAGAGATGTTGACTTTTCATCTTATGAGAAAATTGGTATAACAGCAGGTGCTTCAACACCTGCACGTATAATAAAGGAGGTTGAAGTCTTTATGACCGAAAACTTTAGTGAAACAAAAAATATCAAGGAGTCACAGGATCAGGAGTTGTTCTATGCAGCAGTAGATAGCATTGACGATACAAGCGATAATCCCTTTGTTGTTGGCATCGTTGTTGGCATTGCACCTAACGAGATTCAGGTTGATATCGGCAGAAAGTATGCCGGCTTTATCCCTGTTGAAGAGTACAGCAATGATCCCACAGCCGATCCCGCTAAGGAACTTAAGATTGGCGACGAACTCAATCTCATTATCATGAAAACAAATGATAATGAAGGCACAATGAAGCTCTCAAAGCGTCTCTATGACAGAAGAGCATCATGGAAGAACATCCTCGCAGCTAAGGAAAACGACGAAGTTGTTGAAGCGGTTGTTTCAGAAGCTGTAAAGGGTGGCGTAATTGCATATCCTATGGGTGCAAGAGTATTTATCCCTGCATCACTCACAGGTCTTGCAAAGGACGAAGAACTTACCAAGCTCGTTAAGGAAAAGGTTAAGTTCAGAATCATCGATATCGATGAGCAGAAGAAGAGAGTTGTTGGCTCAATCCGTGCAGTTCTCAGAGAAGAGCGCAAGGAAGCTACAGATGCTTTCTGGTCAAACATTGCAGAGGGTCAGGAGTTCACCGGTACTGTTAAGTCACTTACAAACTATGGCGCATTCGTAGATCTTGGCGGTGTTGACGGTATGGTACATATCTCCGAGCTTTCATGGAAGAGAATCAAGCATCCTTCAGAAATCGTTAACGTTGGCGATACTGTTAAGGTATTCGTTAAGGCTCTCGATGCTGAAAAGAGAAAGATTTCTCTCGGCTACAAGAGAATCGAAGACAATCCCTGGGAAATCCTCAAGAGAGATTATCCCGTTGATTCAGTTGTAGATGTTACAGTTGTAGGTCTTACAACCTTCGGTGCTTTCGCTACTGTTATTGACGGTATCGACGGTCTTATTCACATTTCACAGATCGCTGACCGCCACATTGCTTCTCCCAAGGAAGTTCTTCACGTTGGTGATGTTGTCAAGGCTAAGATTACAGAAATCGACTTCGATAAGAAGCGTGTGAGCCTTTCAATCCGTGCTCTTATCGAGCCCGCAGCTGAAGAAGTAGCAGAAGAGGCTGTTGCTGAAGAAGCAGCTGAATAATTAAATTTCAGTATTTTACAGGTGTTGGATTTTTTATCCGACACCTGTTTTTCTATTGACAAACAGCAGGAAAAAGAGTACAATAACAACGAACAAATGTTCTTTGGAGGAGGTGAGTACAATGGAACGGATTATTATCCACTCAGATATGAATTCCTGCTATGCTTCTATTGAGTGTAGTCTTAATCCTGAGCTTTGCGGAAAGCCGGTTGCTGTTGGCGGACGCAAGGAGGATAGACACGGTATAATTCTCGCTAAAAACGAGGAAGCTAAAAGGTACGGAGTAAAAACCGGTGAGGTTATCTGGCAGGCACAAAGAAAATGTCCCGACCTTGTAATCGTTCCGCCGCATTTTGATATTTATATGAAGTACTCACGTCTGGCGTCGCAGATATATGCGGATTATTCGGACAGAATTGAGCCTATGGGTCTTGATGAGGTCTGGTGTGACCTCACAGGCTATGCTAAAACCTATAAGGAAGCAAATGCTATGGCAGATGAAATACGGAGCAGATTTAAGGATGAACTCGGCATTACTGTTTCTATAGGTATTTCTTTCAACAAAATATTCGCGAAGCTTTGCAGTGATCTTGCAGGACGGGATGAGGTATACACCGTAACTCCTGATAATTTTAAAGAAAAGATTTGGACACTTCCTGTATCCTCTATGATGGGTATTGGCAGAAAAACCGCAGTACAGCTAAAAAATTACTGTATAAACACAATTGGTGACCTTGCTGCAAGTGATTCCGAGTGGTTGCGAAGTGTTTTCGGCGTTTGCGGACTTGATATGTACCGTAACGCAAACGGACTTGATATGTCTTCTGTTGCCAAATACGGTGAATATCCCGAGGTTAAAAGTATAGGTCACGGAGTTACCTGTAAGGAAGACCTTACGGATAATGACCAGGTGTGGCGAGTTTTTCTTTCGCTTTCCCAGTTGGTTGCTAAGAAACTCAAGGCGGAGAAGATGATAGCCTCGGGAGTGCAGATAAGCATACGTGATAATCAGCTTGTTACAAAGCAGTTTCAGTGTGAAACACCTATTTCTACCCGCTCTGCTTTCGAAATCGCTACGGCGGCTTTCAGTCTTTTTGAAAAGCAGTACACATGGAGAAATAACGTGAGAGCTTTGTCTGTACGGGCGATAAATCTTGAAGACGAGGATACTCCGTTACAGCTTGACCTCTATAACGATTACCGCAAGCATGACAGACAGATGAAAATAGAGGATACAGTACTCGATTTAAGACGGCGCTTCGGTGAAAATGCTATAAAAAACTGCTGTCTGATGCTTGAGGATAAAATCCCCGGAGAAAGCGATAATAAGCCTACTCCTTTTATGCGTGATTTCAGAAAGGGCGAGAAAAAATAACTGTGTAAAGAGGTATAGATATGCAGAAAAGAAAAATTTTTGTAGAGGTAATTATCCGAGTTGACGAAGAGGGAAATAACTATCCTGAGTGTATATTTTTCGAAAGAGAACGGAAATATTTTATAGATAAGGTTATTGACGTACGGCGCGCTTGCGCGACGAAAACGGGCGGTACCGCAATGAGATACACTGTAAGAATCGGTTCAAAAACAACCTATCTTTTTGAGGACGAGGGAAAGTGGTTTGTTGAAGCCTCTTGATTTTTTTTATAAAATAGTGTAGTATTGCAGTAGTTGTGCGAAAATATAGGATATTCTACTATATTTTGTGTTGAAATCAAAAACTCAAGAAAGGAAACCGATAAAATGGCTAAAAAAGCAGGTTATTCCGATAATGATATTGAAATGCTCGAGGGCGCTGACCGAGTAAGAAAAAGACCGGCGGTTATTTTCGGTTCAAACGGTATCTCGGGCTGTGAGCATTCCGTATTTGAAATTCTTTCCAACTCCATCGACGAAGCAAGAGAGGGCTACGGTGATAAAATTGTAGTTACCCGTTATTCCGACGGCTCCTATGAGATTCAGGACTTCGGACGCGGTATTCCTGTCGGCTACAATCAGAAATATGACAAGGAAAACTGGGAAATCATATTCTGTGAGATGTACGGCGGCGGTAAATACAATACCAACTCAAGCGGCAGCTATGAATATTCTCTCGGTCTTAACGGTCTCGGTCTTTGCGCTACACAGTATGCAAGTGAATATATGGATGCCGAAATCAAAAAAGACGGCATGAAGTATAATCTTCACTTTGAAAAGGGTGTAAACATAGGCGGTCTTACAAGTGAGCCTTACGCAAGAAGAGATACAGGTACAAAAATCAGATGGAAGCCCGACCTTGAGGTTTTCACAGATATCAATATCTCTCTCGAATACTTTCAGAACATTATGCAGAAGCAGGCTATCGTAAATCCCAGAGTACGCTTCGAGCTTAAAAATCAGATCAAGGGTGGCTTTGAGACCTTTGAATATTTCTATGAAAATGGTATCAGTGACTATGTAAAGGAAATCGCAGGCGAGGACAGTATTTCATCTGTTCAGTTCTGGAATACCGAAAGAAAGGGTAAGGACCGTGACGATCTTCCCGAATACAAGGTAAGACTCAACGTTGCTCTTACCTTCTCTAATAAGAAGCAGCTCATCGAATACTACCACAACTCAAGCTTTCTTGAGTTCGGCGGCTCACCGGATAACGCCGTCAAGAGCGCTCTTGTTTCACAGATTGACTCATATCTCAAGCAGAGCGGCAAATACACAAAGAGCGACGCTAAAATCAAGTTCCAGGATATTGCCGACTGTCTTATCCTTGTTTCTTCATCCTTCTCCACAGAGACATCCTATCTCAATCAGACAAAAAAGGCTATCACCAACAAGTTCATTCAGGAGGCAATGACAGAGTTCCTGCGACATCAGTTCGAGGTTTATTTCATAGAAAACAAGCTCGAGGCCGATAAGATTGCCGATCAGGTGCTTGTCAATATGAGAAGCCGTGTCAGAGCTGAAAGCACAAGACAGAGCCTCAAGAAAACTCTTGCTTCTTCAAACGATATGGCAAACAGAGTTCAGAAGTTTGTTGACTGCAGAAGCAAGGATGTTGACCAGAGAGAGCTTTTCATAGTGGAGGGTGATTCAGCATTGGGTGCCTGTAAGCAGGCGAGAGACTCGGAATTCCAGGCAATTATCCCTGTCAGAGGTAAGATACTCAACTGTCTCAAGAGTGAATATGACAAGATTTTTAAGAGTGAAATCATCACTGATCTTCTCAAGGTTCTCGGTTGCGGTGTTGAGGTCAGCACGAAGAGCATGAAAAACCTTTCTACCTTCAGTCTTGATAATCTGCGTTGGAGCAAAATCATCATCTGTACTGACGCCGACGTTGACGGTTATCAGATCAGAACTCTTATTCTTACAATGATTTACCGCCTTGTGCCTACGCTTATCAGAGAGGGTAAGGTGTTCATCGCCGAATCACCTCTTTATGAAATCACTAGCGGTAATGAAACCTGGTTCGCATATACCGAAAAGGAGAAGGCTGACGCTCTTGAAGCTATCGGTAACAAGAAGTATGTCATTCAGCGCTCAAAGGGTCTCGGTGAAAACGATGCGGATATGATGAATCTTACAACAATGAATCCCGCAACAAGAAGACTTATCAAAATTGACCCTGCAGAAGCTCAGGCTACCGCAGAGAAATTTGACCTTCTGCTCGGTGATAATCTTGCCGGCAGAAAGGATTATATCGCTAACTACGGTCATCTTTATATTGATATGACCGACGTGAGCTGAGAGGAGGTAATACTTTGGCTAAAAAGAAATCAACCGATAAAAGCAGAAAGACCCAGGAAAAGGATCTTCTCAAAAATACCCATATTGCCAATGCCGGTGAAATGATTGAGCAGAGAATTACCGATACTCTCGAAATCAACTATATGCCCTACGCTATGAGTGTTATTCTTTCCCGTGCCATTCCCGAAATTGACGGCTTCAAGCCCTCACACAGAAAGCTCCTTTACACAATGTATAAGATGGGACTTCTTACAGGAGGACGCACAAAGTCTGCCAATATCGTCGGTCAGACAATGCGTCTGAATCCTCACGGTGACGCCGCCATTTATGAAACAATGGTACGTCTTTCAAGAGGTAACGAGGCACTTCTTACTCCTTTTGTTGATTCAAAGGGTAACTTCGGTAAGGCTTATTCAAGAGATATGCACTATGCGGCTGCCCGTTACACCGAGGCAAAGCTTGAGGGTATCTGCTCCGAGCTTTTCGGTGAAATTGATAAGGACACCGTTGATATGGTGGATAACTATGACAGTACAATGAAGGAGCCTTCACTTCTTCCTGTTACCTTCCCTTCGATTCTTGCCAATGTCAACCTCGGTATTGCCGTTGGTATGGCAAGCTCAATCTGTTCCTTCAACCTTAAGGAGCTTTGCGAGACAACAATTGAGCTTATCAAGGATAAGGAGCATAACTGCATTGATACAATGCCCTCACCCGATTTCGTAGGCGGCGGTACAATCCTTTGTAACCGTGACGAAATGGAGGAGATTTACCGTACGGGACGCGGAGGTATAAAAATCCGTGCAAAATACAGCTACGATAAGGAATTCAACTGCATTGACATTACTGAAATTCCTCCCACAACAACTGCCGAAGCAATTATCGACAAGGTTATCGAGCGTGTAAAGGCAGGCTCAATCAAGGAAATTACCGACATCCGTGACGAAACTGACAAGAACGGTCTTAAGATTACAATCGATCTTAAGAGAGGTACCGATGCCGATAAGCTCATGCAGAAGCTTTATAAGCTCACTCCGCTCGAGGATTCCTTCTCCTGTAACTTCAATATTCTCGTTGACGGCTATCCGAGAGTTATGGGCGTCAAGGATATTCTTATTGAATGGATTCGCTTCAGAGGCAGATGTGTATTCCGTCGTGTAAGCTTTGAGCTTAACAAGGCTAATGCAAGGCTTCATCTTCTCAGAGGTCTTGAAAAGATTCTTATGGATATTGACAAAGCTATTGCTATTATCCGTAACACCGATGAGGAAAGTGAAGTTATTCCCAACTTGATGATAGGCTTCGGTATTGATGAAATCCAGGCTGAATATGTTGCTGAAATCAAGCTTCGTCACCTCAACCGTGAATACATTCTCAAGCGTCTTAAGGACATTGAAAACCTCGAGGAAACCATCAAGGATATGAACGATATTCTTTCCTCTAAGGCAAGAGTGCGCAAGATTATCATCAGCGAGCTCAATGACGTTATCAAGAAATACGGCGTTGACAGAAAATGCGATATTCTTTACACAAGTGAAATTGAAGAGGCTGATGCCGAGGAGGAAATTCCCGATTATCCTGTTAATCTTTTCTTCACAAAGGAAGGATATTTCAAAAAGATTACTCCGCTTTCACTTCGTATGGGCGGTGAGCAGAAGCTCAAGGAAACCGACGAAATAATCCAGAGCTTTGAAACAACCAATAATAACGATCTTCTCTTCTTTACGGATAAGCATCAGGTTTATAAGGCAAGAGTTCACGATTTTGCAGACAGTAAGGCAAGTGTTCTCGGTGATTATATTCCCTCAAAGCTTGAAATGGAGGAGGGGGAGCAGACTCTCTTTATGGTTCTTACAAAGCAGTATGAGGGCTTTATGATGTTCTTCTTTGAAAACGGTAAGTGCGCAAAGGTAAGCCTTTCTTCCTACGCTACAAAGACCAACAGAAAGAAGCTCATCAAGGCTTACAGTGATAAATCTCCTCTTGTGGGTATGGTTTATATGAAGGAAGAGGGTCAGGTTGTTCTTGAAACAACCGGCGGAAGATGTCTTATCGTTGACACTTCGGCTATTGCGACCAAGGCGATGAAGGACACCCAGGGTGTTGCTTGTATGACAATCAAAAAGAATCAGAAGCTTTCAGTTGTCAGAGAGTATGTTGAGGGTGAATTTGTCAAGGATTCAAGATATAAATCAAAGAGTCTTCCATCTGCCGGTGCAATACTTTCAAACGAAGACGTTATGAAAAGAAATAACGTTACCTTTGAGGGGTTTGAATAATTGATTAAATCAGAGTGTACTCGGAGTACACTCTGATTTTTTATGATAATATCGGTTGTAGCTGTTTTCCGTCAAGTGCCGCCTCTATCGTATCGTTCAGCTTGTTGAAATCGCACACAATCGATGCAGGCTTTTCGACGGGATTATCTTGTCTGAGAGGGATAAAATAATGATGCTTATAATTCATAAGCTCACCGATATTTTTAGCAGTGACGGTTAATGCATCGTTGGTAGAAACTCCTATTATAAGTGGTCTGCCGTTTCTGAGATGTGATTTTACTGCGAGTGTTACAGGGGAATCATATATACCGTTTTTCAGTTTTGAAATTGTTGTTCCCGTACATGGGAGTACGACCATAACATCGGTCATGTTTTTGGGGCCTAATGGTTCTGCGGCTGTTAATGTACGGATTACAGTATTGTTTGTTATGCTTTCAATACGACGGATAAACTCTTCCGCCTTACCGAATCTGGTGTCTGTAGTGGCACAGTTATAAGACATTATCGGTAGCACATTATGTCCGTTATTGATAAGTGCTTCAATCTGAAGTATTGACTGCTCGAGGGTACAAAAAGAGCCGGTGAGGGCATAGCCTATGTTGAGTTTGTTCATAAGCGTTTCTCCTTATATAAGATTTTCTGTTATTCTTGCAATTTTTTCGGCAGCGGAGTAAGGCGTGTACCTTCCGGGAAGTGAGCCGCCGTCAACGTATTTAATTCCGCAGGCGACAAGTTGTTTTTTATCCGCACCGAAGGGAGAAGATGCAAGCTCAAAAAATACTGCATCAGGTTTGATTCTTTCAATGCACACAGTATCAAATACCTGTACGGGTACAGTGTTGAAAATAAGATCTGTATCAGCGATTTTTTCTTTAAGTGTATCGTATTTTATGCTGTCAAAACCGAGATACTTTGCCATATTAAGCTGAGTATCTTTCCTTGCACACACAGTTACATTCATATTAAGATTGTTCAGCGTAAGCGAAAGTGCTTTTCCTATTCTGCCAAAGCCTGTTATTAATACATTTCTTCGGGTGATATCCTTTTCTGTGTTGTCAAGTAGTAATTTTAGAGCTCCCTGAGTGGTAAGAAATGCATTGTATATAAGAAAATCTTCATTGTTGTTAAAATCGTAATACACTATATTCTTTTGCTCCATCAGATTAACCATCTCTTTTGTAAATCCGCCGCCGAATAATATATGCTTTTCGGTAAGCGTATCTCCCAATGCTTCAAAACTCAGTATGAAATCTTTGTTGTTGCAATAAATGTGTTTGCCGTCTTTACTTACAGGTACAGGAAGCACAACGTATCTTTTTTCTGAAATTACATCTTTTAATTTTTCTGTACTCTTATTTAAAATCTCACAGTTGTATCCGTCGTTTTGAAGTATGGTTAAAAGGTGCTCCTGCCGTTTGTCTCCACCGATAATTATCAGAGTTTCATTCTTCATATCGAGTAACCTCCGAGCTGATAAGAATTATACAGCATTATATTCAGTTAAATTTTTCTTGTTAATTTTCAATAAGGTGTTTACTAATTCGTCAAAATGAAATATAATATATTAGATAAATATAAAGCGAGGTACTATTATGTACGAAATAGATGAACTTTTAAAAGAGAAAAAGAGAATACATTTTATCGGTATCGGTGGTAGCGGTATGTGTCCTCTTGCTGAAATTCTTCTCACATGGGGATATGAAATAACAGGTTCCGACAATAATACCGGTGATAATATTGATAAGCTTCGAGGACTCGGTGTTAAGGTTACACTTGGGCAGAAGCCTGAAAACCTTGAGGGTGCGGAAATTATCGTTTACACTGCAGCAATACTTAAGGATAATCCGGAGCTTGTTGCAGCTAAGGCGAGCGGTATACCATGTTTTGAAAGAGCGAAGCTTTTCGGCGCTATTACAAGAAAATATTCTGAATGTATCGGTGTTTTCGGTACTCACGGAAAAACAACTGTCACGTCAATGCTTACACAGATATTCGTAATGGCACAAAAGGACCCTACTGCAGTAATAGGCGGCAGACTTCCGCTTATTGACAGTCACGGTATTGCGGGTAAGAGTGAGCTTATGGTTTGTGAGGCTTGCGAATACGGAGCACATTTCCTTGATCTTGCTCCCAATGTCGCTCTTATACTTAATGTGGATGAAGATCATCTTGAATTTTTCGGAAATCTTGATAATATTATCAAGTGCTTCAGGGATTTCTCTCTTCTCACTACAAGTACCATAATTTATAACGGTGATGATGAAAACACTGTAAGAACCGTTGAAGGCGTTGAACGCAAAAAGATTACCTTCGGTATGAAAAACACCAACGATTATTACGCTGAAAACATCACCTACAACAGAGGTGCTTTTGCTGAGTTTGATATCATGAGCAAGGGCGAGAAGCTTATAAGAGTAGCTCTTAAAATCCCCGGTGTGCATAATATTGTCAATACTCTTGGCGCTTTTGCTGCCGCAATCAATGCGGGTTGTACTCCCGAGGAATGTAAAACAGGCATTGAAGCATTCTCAGGTGCAGGCAGACGCTTTGAGATACTTGCTGAAATCAACGGTATAACAATTGCTGATGACTATGCGCACCATCCCGAAGAACTTCGTGTTATGCTCGAATCTGTTATGAAGATGGGTTACAACACTGTATGGGCAGTGTTCCAACCCTTTACCTACTCACGAACAAAGATATTGTTTGATGATTTTGTTAAAGTTCTTCAGATTCCCGATAAGTGTGTTATGACAGAGATTATGGGCTCACGTGAAGTCAACACTTATGGAATTTACACTAAGGATTTAGCGGACAAGATTCCCGGTAGCGTATGGTTTAATACATTCGAAGAGATTTCTGATTATGTACTTTCTCACGCAAAAAGTGGTGACATCATCCTCACTATGGGTTGCGGAGATATCTATAAGGCCGCAAAGATAATGGTAAATAAGCTCAAAGAAAACTAAATTTTTCCTTTGAATATTAAAAGCATAACAACACATAATATAATCACGCGGATAAGTCTTGAGCGTTTGTGACTTCTCCGCCACGATTGATGCGGAGAAGTCCCGCTCAACCGTATAGATTACCCGTCGGATAATAATCCGGCGGGATTTTTCATGCAAAAAAAGTCGGCTCATTGCTGAACCGACTTTGATGTTTATTTTGAGAACTTTTCTTTAATTTCGGTACTTCTGCCGCAACTGAGACGCCCCTCGGGGCACACACCTGTGATATAACAGCTGGGGCCGTAAAGCTTAAAAAGTGAAGGATAGATATCTCTTAACTTAAAGAGGAAATCGTTGGCGAATTCCTGAATTTCCCACTGAGCTCTTGTGCATGAGCGTAAACGGAAGAACACGAGCATTTCGCGGGCGTTCATAGTTGTTACGATATCGAGTGTTGAACCACTGAGTACACAGTAAATAAGCTCGTTTCTTGTGTATCCTCTTTCTTTAAGTGTAGTATAAAGTGCTTCCATTTCGACAAAACTGTCTTTATAGATTTTTAAAAGCTCAGCATCAGCTTTAACTGTTTCGGGAAGTACGTAATCGTTTCTTCTTGCTCTCATAAGATCGGGAATGCATATACCGTGCATTCTGTGTCTTGCAAAATGTGTAAGACAAGCGAGAGAAACGCGGTTGAAGCGTACTGTTGCACACATGCCTTCAAGAGCTCTGGATCTGGAAGAGCGTACAAGAGCCTGAAGAATCTCTGTTGCATTTTTTTCACTGCCGAGAATTTTATCAGCCTGTACAGTTGAACAGTTGTATTTTTCTATAAGTGCGCTTCTGCAAATATTCTTTTCAGCATTTTCAGTGTAGGAGAGTACTTCGCAAAGCTCATTGGAGGGCTCGTCTTCTTCAAGTTGAAAATCGAAACTGTATACATCGGAATACTTTTTACCTTTTGCTTCAAAGTCAATGAATATACCGGGTGCTTTTTCTTTTGCTTGAGCGAGAAGTGAAAGTCCGAGGTCATAAATTTCCTTGATATCCTTACCTCTGCCGAAAAGCATAGCGTTAAGAACATTTATAAGCTCTCTGCCGTTGAGTGAGCAGAAGAAGTTGCTGTAAAAACAGTAGGGGAGAATGAATCTTGCATCTTCCTTCGGAATGCCTGCTTCAGTAAGCTTGACATATGAAGCGAAGAGCTTGTCCATTGTTTCGGTGTAAAGAAGCTTGTCTGCTTCGTTTTTGAAATCAGGTACGAGATAGCCGCAGTCTGAGAAATCAACATATCTTCTAGACTTTACAGTAAAAGAAGCAAGTCTGAACTCGATCATAAATTGCTCAACTACAACACTGACATTCTCGAATGCAAGGTTAAAGAAAATATGTTCAATTGTTGAGGTGTGACCCGAGCGGGTTACTTTTCCTATAAGAGACGTATTTTTTTCTTCGTCATGACTTCTCTCGAATATTTCCAAAGCAGTGCCGCTCTGTGTTGAAATTCTTCCTGATGCTGCACATACATCCTGAGTACAGTCAGTTGTTCCGATTATATAAACTCCGTTTTCGGCCATATTATCACTTCCTTTATTTATTTATATAATTGTAGAGTATAAATGCTGTTTTGTCAATCAACTTATAAAGAATAAGAAAAAATATTCGAAAAAGCATTGAATATAATTGAAAAAGTTGCTATAATCATATAGATTGTAAAATTGGGGGTAGTGTGTAATGATAAAAAGAAATGAAAATATGACAGAATCAGTAAAAGTTAATATGCGCGGCGGTGACGGACAAGTTATTATCCGTGAAGCTCTCGATAAAGGCGAGTATAAAGGTGCATCAAGACTTGTTGCTGAAATCGTGCTTGAGCCCGGTTGTTCCATCGGTGGACACGTACATGAAAATGAAGAGGAAATCTTCTATATTATGGAAGGTACCGCTACTTATGACGATAACGGTAAAACAGAAATTCTCCGCAAGGGAGACAGCTGCGTTTGCCTTGCAGGTGAGCATCATTCAATAGCAAACAGAGAAGCCGAAGGTACTCTCAGAGTGTTTGCTGTAATACTTACACACTGATAACGGAGTAATTTAGTTATGGGAAGAATGATAGTTATTGAAGGTCTTGACGGAAGTGGTAAGTCTACACAGGCCGATCTTCTTAAAAAATGGCTTGAGTCTGAAGGTTATTCAACATATACTCTTGATTTACCATATTACAATGACCCTTCAAGTACTCTTGTGAAGATGTATCTCGGCGGAGAGCTTGGTGACAAGCCCTCGGATGTAAATGCATATGCCGCATCAACATTTTATGCTGTCGACAGATACGCAAGCTTTAAAAAGCATTGGGAAAAGGAATATAATTCCGATAAAATTGTTGTAGCAAACAGATATACAACATCAAATGCATCACATCAGATGACAAAGCTTTCCGAATCTGATTGGGATAGTTATCTTGATTGGCTATTTGAGTTTGAATACTGCAAGCTCGGTATTCCTGAACCCGACCTTGTAATTTATCTTGATATGCCTGTTGAAATATCTCAGAAGCTTCTTTCTAAGAGATATAACGGCGATGAAAATAAAAAGGATGTTCACGAAAGAGATGTACAGTATCTTATTTCGTGCCATAAGGCAGCTTTATATGCTGCTGAAAAATTAGGCTGGACTGTTATCCGTTGCGGAAAAGACGGCGAGCCTCTCGATCTTGAGGAAATATCTCAAGCTGTAAACGAAACAGTAAAAAGGAAGCTTTTGAATAATGATTGATTTTCGCAGTCCCGATCTCAGCGATGAAAAATGGATAAAAGAAAAGATATCACAGATTGATTTTCCGACTTGTGAATATTCATTCGGTAACATTTATTCTTACACCGCGATTATGGATATCGGAGTAGCAAAATGCTACGGCTGTCTTGTAACAAGATGTACATTCCGTGACGGATTTGTTGAGTATTGTTTTCCGGCTGGAAACGGCGATACAGTGAATGCTCTTCGTGAAATCATTGATGATGGTATCGAAAATGGTATACCCTTCGGTATTTTCGGCATGAATAAAAATGATGCTGAGCTTCTTAGTAAACACTATTCAGACTGCTTTGATATTCACTATGAAAGGGATATGTGTGATTATATTTACCTCAGTGATGATTTGATAAATCTTAAAGGTAAAAAGTATCAACCGAAAAGAAATCATATTTCATTTTTCGAGAAGAATTTCAATTGGAGGTACGAAAAGATTTCCGCTGAAAACATTCCCGAGTGTGTAGAAATGGCTGAAAAGTGGCTTGAGTTAAGTCAACACGAGGATAAAGAGTCTCTCATTCAGGAGTTTGAAATTATACGCAGAGCCTTTGACTTTTATGATGCGCTTGGTTTTAAGGGTGGTCTTCTCAGGGTTGACGGCAGAGTTGTTGCCTTCACAATGGGCGAGGCGGTTTCCGATGATGTATTCTGTGTACACTTCGAAAAAGCGTATAGCGATATCCGTGGTGCTTATCCTATGATAAATCGTCAGTTTGTTATGAATGAGCTTTCAGAATATAAATATATCAACCGAGAAGATGATACCGGCTCTGAAAATTTAAGAAAGGCAAAGCTTTCCTATTATCCCGCAATACTTGCAGATAAATATGAGGCTACCTATATAAATGAAGATTATTCCGAATAAAGAAAACACGGAGAGTCTTATTGAGCTTTGGTCCGATGTTTTCGGTGACGAAAGAGAATATATTGAGTTGCTTTTTCCGTACGGTGAAAGTGTGTGTGATATTTTTGCTGAATTCGACGGCGATAAAATCATCTCTGCTTTGTACCTTCTTGATTGCACTTTAAACTTTGGTGGGGTTCAGTATATGGGTAAATACCTTTACGCTGCCGCAACTGACAAGAAGTACCGCGGTAAAGGAATTATGGCTTCACTTATAAACGAAGCTAAGGAGTACTGTAAAAACACAGGTCTTGACTATATTTCCCTTGTACCCGCAAATGAAGGGCTTTATAACTACTATAAAAAGTTCGGATTTATATCGGCTATGCACCGTACAACAGTATCGGGTGCGTCGGATATACAAGCTACTAAAAGCGAAATAAGTGGTGAAGAGTACTTTACTGAAAGGCAAATGCGTCTCGAAAATTCACTTAATTTCAGCGGAAGCAGCGTCGGATATGTAATTTCTTGCCTTGAGTACTCGGGTATGAAGTTTTACAGAAGCAGTATCGGACGGATGTTTATGACAGAAGGCGATTCGATTTTAACAGATGAGCTTATTGATGGTAAAAATGCAGTGCGATTTCTTTTTGACAATGAAATCAGTGAAGAAAATATAAGCACTGAGAAATTCGGTATGCTGTATCCGATTAACTCGGAATTAAAAAGAGATTGGTCAATTTATGATTTGTATATGAATATTGCTCTTGATTAAGGAGGATAAATATATGGTATATTGTTTTCTTGCGGATGGCTTTGAAGAGCTCGAAGCTATTGCTCCTATCGATATTTTAAGACGTGCCGACGTTGATGTGATAACTGTCGGTGTTACAGGTAAAATTGTCACAGGTAGTCACGGTATTGCTGTTACTGCTGACATAACTCTTGATAATGTAAAGCTTGACAGTACTCTTGAGGCGGTTGTACTTCCCGGTGGACTTCCCGGGGCGACCAACCTTGAGAATTCATCCGTCGTGCAGAGTGCAATCGACTACGCCAATAAAAACGATGCATATATATGTGCTATTTGTGCAGCACCGCAGATTCTTGGTCACAAGGGCCTTTTAAAGGGCAAGGAGGCAATCGCTTATCCGGGCTTTGAAAAAGAGCTTGATGGTGCAAAAATCAGCGAATCGTTTGTTGCCGTTGACGGTAAATTCATTACTGCAAAGGGCGCAGGCGTTGCAGTGGAATTCGGGCTTGCAATAACCGCAGCTCTTAAAGGTCAGTCAGTGAGTGACAAAATCAGAGCTGCTATACAGATGAAATGATCAAAACAGAATTAAGAAAAAAATACAAAGCAGTACGCTCTGCGGTTGAAGAGCGAGAAGCCAAGTCACAAATTATAGCCTCTGCGCTTTTTCGCACTGAATTGTTTAAATCCTGCAGTGATATTTTTCTTTACTCTAATTCAGGTACTGAGGTTTCTACAGCTGAGATATTAAAAGAATCCCTTAGCTTGGGAAAAAAGGTAGCTTATCCGAAATGTACCGACAAAGACGGGAATATGGAGTTTTATTATATAAATTCCGTTTCTGAGTTATGCGAAGGTATGTATGGTATATATGAGCCTGAATCTTACAAAGAACTAAAAGCAGTACCTTCATGTGAAAGTCTAATTGTTGTACCCGGTTTAGCATTTGATACATACGGGTACAGATTAGGATACGGTAAAGGCTACTATGACAGATATCTTTCGCTTTATCCGTGCAAAGCTGTCGGAATAGCCTTCAGCGAATGCTTTTGTAAAGAATTGCCGCACGGTATATATGATTTTAAAATTAATTGTCTTATCACTGATAAGAAAGAATATTATTTTGATTAGGAGGATTTGATATGGATGACCGTTTTCATAATGAGGATCTCGAAGCAACGGACAAATATTCAGGTGTCGCTGCTAACGAGAAAAAGACCTCATTAGGTGATTTCAGTGAAAACATTGACTCCAACGGTAGTGCTGAACCAACCGTTGCTCCGAGAACAAAAAAATTCGAGGTACATATCCCTGATATTTACCAAGAACCAGTAGTTGAAGCTCCAGAATATAAAGGCTCAACCGATGCAACTAAATCACCTGATAAGCCTACAGCGAAAAAGGTGCAAAAGCCTCAAAATAACAACAGTAAAAGTGCCGCAAAAACTAAGACGTCAAATAAAAGACGCAGAGCTCCCGCTCCGAGTAAGACACCATCTGATACAAAGAGCGATAACAAAGCTGTTAAATCAAAAGCTACAAAGCGCTATGATTTTATCAAGAATCTTCTCATTTCTTGTGTGTGCTTTATATTTATTGCTATTATAACCGCATCGGTTTCAACTGTTGCCATCGGATTTATCAATGATATTCTCGTCATTAGCGATGATAGTGAATTTTCCGCTATTGTAGAAATTCCCGAAGGCGCAACCTATGATGAGGTGTTTGACATACTTTGTGATGAGGGACTTGTCAGACAGCCGTTTCTTACTGACTTCTTCCTCAGATTCAGACACTACGATAAGGTTAATGTTTGGAATAGCGAGACAGGTCAGTATGAGGAAAGAGTGATTAAGTACGAGCCCGGAATGTACTACCTCAACTACTCCGACGGTATTGAAAATATGGTTGAAAGCATAATGGTTAAGACTAATTATGCAAAAGATACCGTAAGACTTACCTTCCCTGAAGGTTGGTCAGTTGCTCAGATTTTTGAAAAGTTAGAAAAGTATGGTGTATGTGAAGCTGAAAGATTATATGCTAATCTTGATATAATCGGCAAGCAGTATGGTTTCATATCGGAAATTGAAGCTGATGGCGGACGATATCTTACTTGTGAGGGTTATCTTTTCCCTGACACATATGATTTCTTTGTTGGTGAATCTCCAAGCTCAGTGCTCAAAAAGCTTTTCAATAACTTTGAAGGCAAGTGGAGTGAGGATTATACAGATCGACTTGAAGAGCTCGGTATGACAATGGATGAGGTCATTATTATCGCTTCAATTATCCAGAGAGAAGCTAAGGACGGTTCACAGATGAAGGATATCTCTTCGGTTATTCACAACCGACTCAGCGACTCTGTCAACTTCCCGAATATACAGATGAACTCAACAACAGATTACATCACAGCTATCAGGCAGTACAATCTGTTCTCAGACTCATATTTTGCCCTTTATCTCGATAGATATAACACTTATAAAGTTACGGGACTTCCTCCCGGACCTATCTGTAATCCCGGTAAAACTGCAATTAATGCGGCTTTGAACCCCTCGGATACAAACTATTATTTCTTCTGTCATGACAAGTCAGGTAACGTTTATTATGCAGCTACCGCTCAGGAACATGCACAGAATACGTCAAAGGTGCTTTATGATTAAAAATATAAGAAAACCTGAACTTCTTGCCCCTGCAGGAGATATGGAAAGACTTGTTGCAGCTGTGAGATATGGTGCAGATGCTGTTTATCTTGGCGGTACTGTATTCGGTATGAGGGCAGGTCCTGCTAATTTTACCGACTCTGAACTGCACAAGGCTGTTGAGTATGCCCATTCTCACGGAGTAAAGGTATATCTTACATGCAACGTTCTCCCTAGAAGCAACGAACTTGAAATGCTTCCTGATTTTTTGATAAATGCAAAAGAAGCAGGTGTCGATGCATTTATAATTTCAGACCTTGGTGTTCTTGAATACGCAAAAAAATATGCTCCCGAGGTTGAAATTCATATTTCAACACAGACAGGTATTGTAAATTATGCGGCCGCTCAAGCTTTTTACAATATGGGCGCTAAGCGTGTAGTTACCGCAAGGGAGCTCAGTATGGAAGAGATCCGTACACTCAGAAAGAATATACCTGATGATATGGATATAGAGTGTTTTGTACACGGCGCTATGTGTGTATCTTTTTCAGGCAGATGTCTTATTTCAAACTATCTCGTAAACCGCGATGCTAACAGAGGTGAGTGTGCTCAACCTTGCCGGTGGAACTACAGACTCGTTGAAGAAAAAAGACCGGGTCAGTACTTTCCTATAGGCGAAGACGAAGGCGGAACATACATTCTCAACTCAAAGGATATGTGCATGATTGAGCATATACCTGAGATGATTGATGCAGGAATTACAAGCTTCAAGATAGAAGGCAGAGCTAAGTCTGCGTACTATGTGGCGGTCGTTACAAACGCTTACAGAATGGCTATTGATGCATATTACGATAACCCGAGAGATGATTATAAAACAGAGCAGTGGTTAGTTGATGAGATGCGTAAAATCAGCTACAGAGATTACTGCACAGGATTTTTCTACGGCGATCCGGCAAGCGATGCACAGATAAGCTATAAAGGCGGATACAACCGTGAATGGGATGTAATGGCCGTTGTAGAAAAATGGGAAAATGGTATCGCCTATTGCTCTCAGAGAAACCGATTCTTTGAGGGTGACGAGCTCGAGGTTATGATAAAAGGCAGAAAACCCTTTATTGTGAAAGCTACAAATATTAAAAACTCAGAGGGCGATGCAATTGAAAGTACAAATCATCCGATGATGGAGTTTACATTCGAATGTGAAGTGCCTCTTGAAGAAAATGCAATACTCAGAAAAGAGAGAAATGAACCTGAAAGGGTAATTATTTAACAATTTATTGTGGAGGTGTTGAATAGTGCCGGCAAAATATACAGTTTCACTTGCAAAAATCCTTAAAGACCTTCAGTTTGAGGTTTTATATATGCCCAAGGAACCCGCTGACATTCTGATTTCGTCACTTGACGTACATAGACCGGGTTTGATTATCGCGGGATTCGATGATTTCTTCGACAGTGCCAGAATTAACTTTTTGGGAAAAGCTGAAGTCGAATATATCAACAGATTTGAAAAGAACGAAAGGTACGATAAGGTAGGTATGTATTTATCTAAAAAGCCTGCCTGTATTGTAATTTCACGTAATCTTGATTGTCCTGATGCTGTTATTGACCTTGCTCCGGAGTACGGCGTACCTGTGCTTAAAACAACAGAAACAACATCAAGAGCAATGGCATCAACTATTTCGTACCTTAACATAGAGCTTGCTGAAAGAATAACCCGTCACGGTGTCTTTGTTGAAGTATACGGTGAAGGTGTGCTTATTCTTGGTGACAGCGGCGTCGGTAAAAGTGAGGCGGCGGTTGAGCTTATCAAAAGAGGTCACCGACTCATTGCTGATGATGCGGTTGAAATTAAAAAGACAAGCTCCCGTACTATAGTCGGTTCAGCTCCCGATAACATTCGACACTTCATTGAGCTGAGAGGTATCGGTATCATAAATGCAAGACGTATTTTCGGTATGGGTGCTGTTAAACTCAATGAAAAAATTGATATGGTTATTCAGCTCGAGCCCTGGGACAGTGACAAGGTTTACGACCGTATGGGTATAGAGAATGAGTATACAGAAATTCTCGGAATCAAGGTACCTTACACTTGTGTACCTGTAAAGCCGGGTAGAAATCTTGCGGTTATTATTGAAATTGCCGCTATGAACAACAGACAGAAGAAAATGGGATATAATGCGGCGCGTGAGCTTATGCATAATCTCGGTATGGACGATGCAATTATACCTCAGGAAGATGAAATCAAGCTCTGGGGAAATTTTTAAGAGGTGAATGATATGTATAAAATAGGCGTAGATTTAGGCGGAACAAACATTGCAGTCGGTGTAATTAACGAAAATTATGAGATTATAGGCCTTGGCAAAGCTAAGACAAACACACCCAGACCTGCGGAAGAAATTTTTGACGACATTATCAAGTGCATTAACCTTGCTGTTGAAGATGCAGGTATCACTGTTGCTGATGTTGAATCTGTAGGTATCGGTACCCCCGGCTCTGTTGACAAGGAAAACGGCGTTATTATGTATGCTAATAATCTTGGTTTTCTTAATGTACCTGCAGTTGAATACATCAACAAAGCATTCCCTGATGTAAAGGTATATATTGAAAACGATGCCAATGCAGCTGCTCTCGGCGAAGCACTTGCAGGTTGTGGCAAGGGTAAGAAGAGCTTTATTGCTATCACTCTCGGTACAGGTGTAGGTAGCGGTATTGTAATTGATGGTAAGCTTCTTACCGGTTGCAACGATGCAGGCGGTGAGCTTGGTCATATGAGCATCAGATTTGATGGTGAGCCTTGTAACTGCGGTAGAATCGGCTGTTGGGAAAGATATGCATCAGCAACTGCTCTTGTTAACCAGACTAAGGCTGCTATGCTTGAACATAAGGACAGTAAAATGTGGGAGCTTTGCGGCGGAAACATTGAAAATGCCGGTGGCAGAACTGCTTTTGATGGTATGAGAGCGGGCGATAAGTACGCCAAGGAAGTTTGTGATAATTATATTTACTACATAGCAGTCGGTACTGCAAACGTTATCAATGCTTTCCAGCCCGATATGCTTTGCTTTGGCGGCGGTATCTGTAACGAAGGTGACACACTTCTCAAGCCTATTGAAAAGCATGTTGCACAGATGAGATACTCTAAAAACCACGAAATTCAGACTGAGCTTTGCCGAGCAACTCTCGGTAACGATGCAGGCATAATCGGTGCCGCTCTTGTTGAATATTGATTCGGAGGGTCTTCTTTTGACTGAACTTATAAAGCTGCTTGAAAGCAGTAACATCAGATATATACACAACGAACCTATGAAAAATCACACCTCCTTTAAAACGGGAGGTGAGGCGGAGCTTTTTATAATTCCTGATAGCTGTGATGAGCTTTCATCTGTACTTTCAAAGTGCAGTGAGCTTGTCATAGAGCCTTTTATTCTCGGAAACGGAAGCAATCTTCTTATAAGCGATGACGGAATTAAAGGCAGACCTGTCATTCAGATAGGTAAAGGTTTTGATTTTATCCGTAAAATCAGTGATGATACTCTTGAAATCGGTGCAGGTACAAATCTCACTGCTGCTTGTAGATTTGCTCTTAACGAGTCTCTGAGCGGACTTGAGTTTGCTTTCGGCATTCCCGGCTCTTGCGGCGGTGCGGCATATATGAATGCAGGTGCATACGGCGGCGAGATGAAGGATGTTCTCGTACGAGTCAACCATATGGATATGAAAGGTAATGTCGGTTGCTTTGAAGGTGATGAGCTCGATTTATCTTACCGTCACAGTGTTTATTCAAAAGGCGGATATGTAATTACCTCTGTTGAAGTTAAGCTTATTAAAGGTGACTACAACGAGATTGAAGCTAAAATGAAAGACCTTATCGGCAGACGTAAGGACAAGCAGCCGCTCGAATATCCGAGTGCAGGTAGCGTTTTTAAGCGCCCCGAAGGTTATTTTGCAGGCGCACTTATTGAGCAGAATGGCTTAAAAGGCAAAAGAATCGGCGGTGCTATGGTTAGTGAAAAGCACGCAGGCTTCATTATAAATTATGACAACGCAACAACATCAGATGTCGTAAATCTAATCCGTCACTGTCAGGCGGTTGTTAAAGAAAATTCAGGCGTTGAGCTTGAAACTGAAATAAAAATTATTGATTGATTTCCGGGAGGGCAGACAATGTCTTTTTCGTCAAATATAAAGGATGAATTGATAAAAATTGAAAATATGCCCGACTGTTGTATTCACGCGATGGCTTATGGTATGCTTCTGTTTGGCAGAAGCTTCAATTCGGGCGCAATATCACTTATGACTGATAACGGTAATATAGCTCAAAAATATATGTCTGTTACAGAAAAGGCAAGCGGTATTTTACCTTTTTGTTCCGTCTCAGATGCGGGTAAGTACTCATTGGAAATTCCTTCAAAGGAAGACAGAATGAAGGTTTTATCTGAATTTTCCATGAGTGGAAATGAGCGTACACTCAGAATCGACAGAGGAAACCTTCTCAATGACACTGTATATGATGGTGAAAATCTCAGTTGCTGTGACGGAGCGTTTTTAAGAGGCGCTTTTCTGTCGTGCGGTACCGCAAGTGACCCGAATAAGAGTTATCATATTGAGTTTGTTGTACCTTTTAAAACACTGAGTATGGATTTGCTTAAAATGCTCACTGATTACGGTCTTAAGGCTAAGCACATGGTCAGAAGATACGTAAATGTTATCTATATAAAAGACAGTGAAAGCATTGAAGATTTGCTCACAATTATGGGAGCATATAACAGTGCAATGGAGATTATGAACATTAAGATATATAAAGATGTACGTAATCTTACAAATCGCCGCAATAATTTTGAAAATGCTAATTTTTCAAAAACAGTTGACGCTGCATATGATCAGCTTAGTGCTATTATGTACCTTGAAGAAAAGGGTGTAATACCTACACTTGAGCCTGATTTAAAAGAAATTGCAGAGCTCAGAATTGATAATCCTGAAGCGAGTTTAAGAGAGATTGGCGAACTTTGTAGTATAAAAATGAGCCGTTCTGCGGTTAATTACCGCTTAAAGAGACTTGTTTCTATAAGTAACAGTATAAAAAACAGTGAAGAATCTGACGCATCGGAGGCAAAAGATGACGAATAATTATTTTGTTCCCGAAACGGAGCTTGAAAAACAAAGAGAATACACTGAGCTTGTCAAAACAGTTCTCGGTTCAAGATTTATGAATAAGGAGCCTAAGGCTTTTGTTCATACCTACGGTTGTCAGGGTAATGTTTCCGACGGTGAAAAGCTTAAGGGGCTGCTTGAAAAAATGGGCTTCGGATTCACTGATACCCTTGAAGAGGCTTCACTTATTCTTTATAACACCTGTGCAATACGAGAGCATGCTGAGGACAGAGTTTTCGGCAATGTAGGTGCACTCAAGCAGATGAAAAAAGCAAATCCCGAGCTTATTATCGGACTTTGCGGCTGTATGACTCAGCAGAAGCATATTGCTGAAAAATTTTATAAAAGCTATCCCTTTGTTGACTTGCTTTTCGGTACTCACGTAACACATAAGCTTCCTGAATTTATATACAGATGTCTTTGTTCAGGAAAAAGAGTTTTTGATGTAACTGAAAGTGACGGCAATATTGCTGAGGGCTTACCCGTACGCCGTGACGGCACTTTCAGAGCGTGGATTCCCATTATGTACGGCTGCAATAACTTCTGTTCCTACTGCATCGTACCTTATGTAAGAGGCAGGGAGAGAAGCAGAAAATTTAACGATATAATCGCTGAGGTCAAGGATGTTGTCTCACGCGGTTACAAGGAAATTACCTTGCTCGGACAGAATGTAAACTCTTATAACAAAAATGAGGATCCCGAGTTGAGGTTTCCTGCTCTTTTAAGAGCTATAAATGATATTGAAGGCGATTTTATTATCCGCTTTATGACTTCTCATCCGAGAGACTGTACGTTTGAGCTTCTCGACGCTATGGCAGAGTGCGATAAGGTTGCAAAACATCTTCATTTGCCGTTCCAGTCAGGTAATGACAGAGTTCTCAAAGAGATGAATCGACATTACGATAGGGCTAAATATCTTCAGCTTATTGATTACGCCTATGAAAGAATGCCGGAGCTTTCAATAACGAGTGATGTTATCGTCGGATTCCCGGGCGAAACCTACGACGAGTTCAAAGATACTCTTTCACTTGTTGATCGTGTAAAGTATACTTCTTTGTTTACATTCATTTTCTCACCGAGAAAGGGCACAAAAGCTTATGACATGGAGGACCCTGTTTCGAGAGAAGAAAAAGGCAAATGGTTCAAAGAGCTTACCGATCTTCAGGAGAAAATTGCGGGAAACCGTACTGCTGATATGAAGGGTAAGGTTTACAAAGTGCTCGTTGAGGGCAGAAGTAAAACAGAAGGTATGCTTTCAGGCAGAACTCAGGGGAATGTAATTATTGAATTTTTAGGTGACGAAAGTCTTATAGGTAAATTCGTCTATGTAAAAGTAACCAATCCGAGAACATGGGTTGTTTATGGTGAAACAGTATAATTTTACTCGTTAAGAGTAGCTATTATAAAAAATTTTAAAGGAGTAGAGAATAATGGATATTATTAAACTCACACGTGAGCTTGGTGCTGCAATTCAGCAGGACGAGCGCTATCTTGCGTTTACAAAGGCAAGAGAAGAAAATGAAAAGGACACAGAGCTCAACGAGCTTATGGGTCAGATTCAGATGGTTCAGATGAACTACCAGCTTGAAGCAAGCAAGGAAGAGCCCGATTCAGCTAAGATGCAGGCTTTTGAAGAAGAGTTCAACACTCTTTACACAAAGTTTATGGCTAACGGCAAGATGCAGGCTTACGATGCTGCAAGAACAGAGGTTGATGAAATGATGAACTACATCATGCAGATTCTCAGCCTTTGCGTTAACGGTGCTGATCCTGCAACATGTGAACCCGAAAAGCACGACCACGAGTGCGGCGGTTCATGCTCATCATGCAGCGGTTGCCACTAATATCTTAAGAAGATAAAATCAAGGAATTATATCAGGAGGAAAGCAGTATGGCCGAGATGACCCCTATGATGCTTCAATATTTTGAAATAAAAAAGGAATATCCGGACACGATACTGTTTTTCCGCCTGGGTGATTTCTATGAAATGTTTTTCGATGATGCAAAGCTTGCTTCATCAGTACTTGAGCTTACACTTACAGGCAGAGCTTGTGGTAACGGTGAAAAAGCTCCCATGTGCGGCGTACCGTTCCATTCGGCGGATAACTATATAGCAAGACTTGTTTCAAATGGCTATAAGGTTGCTATTTGTGAGCAGGTTGAAGACCCTGCAACTGCTAAGGGTCTTGTTAAGCGTGATGTTATCAGAATAATAACAAAGGGCTCAATCATCGAGAATAATATGCTTGATGAGGGTAAAAACAACTATCTCACTTCCGTTTTCTATGATAAAGACGGAGCCGGTATATGCTTCGCTGATGTATCAACCGGCGCAGTTAATCTTACTGCTTTTTCCGCTCAGGATAAAATACAGGCTGCTATTATTAATGAGCTTGGTGTGTTTAATCCGAGTGAAATTGTACTTAATCTTTACTGTGCAAAAGATAAGCAAATTTCTGAATTTATAAACTCAAAAATGTCAGCTAGCTGTGAAGTGCCTGCTGACGATTACTTCTCACTTGAAAAGTGCCTCGAGGACTGTATTGAGCATTTCGGATATGAGAAAATGAATTCATACGGCCTTGAAAGTACTCCACACGCAATTATTGCACTTGGTGTTGCAATAAGATACCTCAAAAACGTACAGAAAAATAACCTTGATAATATCAGGGATGTAAATATATATGCTGACAGTCAGTATATGAAAATCAGCTACTCTACAAAGCGTGACCTTGAAGTAACGGAAACAATGAGAAGCCGTGAAAAAAGAGGCTCACTTCTTTGGGTGCTTGATAAAACAAAAACATCTATGGGCAGACGTCTCATAAGATCATGGCTTGAAAAGCCGCTTGTTAACTATACACAGATTATTAAAAGACATAATGCCGTTGCTGAACTTTACGACAACAGTATTAAGCTTTCAGAGCTTACTCAGTCTCTAAGCGGTATTTATGACATCGAGCGTCTTCTCACAAGAGTTGTATATGAAACAGCCAATGCGAAAGACCTCAACAGTTTAAAACAGACAATAAGCAGTCTTCCTTATATCAAGACTCTTCTTGCTGATTCCGGCAGTGCATATCTCAGACAGCAGTACGAATCATTGGATCTGCTTGAAGATATATATTCCCTTATCGATGCCGCGATCAAAGAGGATGCTCCCTTTAGTGTAAGAGAAGGCGAAATTATAAATGACGGCTTTAACAGTGAGCTTGATACTCTCAGAGATATACAGAATAATGGTAAAAAGTATATAGCTGAAATTGAAGCCAGAGAAAAAGAAAAAACAGGTATACCGAATCTTAAAATAAGCTACAACCGTGTATTCGGTTACTACATTGAAGTAACAAATTCCTATAAAACTCTTGTACCTGAGGATTACATAAGAAAGCAGACCCTTGCAAACTGTGAGAGATATATCACTCAGGAGCTCAAGGAACTCGAAAGTAAGGTTCTCGGTGCGCAGGAGAGAATTGTTAAGCTTGAATACGAAATATTCTGTCAGATACGAAAGAGCGTTGCTGATGAGTTCAACAGAATTCAGTCAACCGCTCAGGCTGTCGCCGTTACTGATGTGCTTTGTTCACTTGCAAATGTTGCAGTTAACAACAATTATGTATGTCCTACAATAGTTGAAGGTGACATAATTGATATAACTGACGGCAGACATCCTGTTGTTGAAGCTATGCTTGGCGATATGCCTTTCGTGCCTAATGACACAAAGCTCGACTGCGGTGAAAATCGTTGTGCAATCATAACCGGTCCTAATATGGCGGGTAAATCAACATATATGCGTCAGGTTGCTCTTATTTGTCTTATGGCGCAGATCGGTTCATTCGTACCCGCAAAAAGAGCTCAGCTTTCAGTTGTCGACAGTATTTTTACCCGTGTCGGTGCATCGGATGACCTTGCAACAGGCCAGTCTACCTTTATGGTTGAAATGAACGAGGTATCCACTATAATCAAAAATGCAGGTAAACACTCACTGATAATCCTTGACGAGGTGGGCAGAGGTACTTCTACATTCGACGGCATGAGTATTGCACGTGCCGTGCTCGAATATATTGTGGATAAGAAAAAAATCGGTGCAAAAACACTGTTTTCCACTCACTATCACGAGCTTACCGAGCTTGAAAAACAACTTGAAGGCGTTAAAAATTACAATATATCCGTTAAAAAGAGGGGAGATACAATCACCTTCCTTCGCCGTATTGTAAGAGGATGTGCTGACGGAAGCTACGGTCTCGAGGTTGCAAAGCTTGCAGGAATACCTAATTCGGTTGTATCTCGTGCAAGACTTATCCTCACAGAGCTCGAGAAGAATACACCTGACAGCCGAGTTTTAATGAATAATGTTGATATTCCCGAAGAGGAAGAGCTTCAGATTTCCTTGCAGTCTACGGTTGATGATGACCTTATTGATTCAATCAAAAATATCGATATTAATACTTTAACACCTCTTGAGGCGCTTACGACACTTCATAAGCTTGTAAAACGTGCAAGAGGCGAATAAAACACTAAGGATGTGATAACTTTATGGCAAAAATCAATATACTACCAAAACACATTGCTGAATTGATAGCAGCCGGTGAAGTTGTCGAAAGACCCGCTTCTGTTGTCAAAGAGCTTATGGAAAATTCAATTGACGCAGGAGCTACTGCAATTACACTTGAAATTAAAAACGGCGGCGTAACCTATATCCGTATTACCGATAACGGTTGCGGTATAGACAGAGAAGATGTACCTAATGCGTTTATCAGCCACGCAACAAGTAAAATCTGTGACGAAAATGATCTTAACTCTATCTTTACATTAGGATTCAGAGGTGAAGCGCTTGCTTCAATAGCAGCCGTTTCAAGAACCGAAATACTTACAAAGAGTACTAATCAGGATAGCGGTACAGCTTACGCGGTTAGCGGCGGTACACAGATGAAGTACGAGCCGGCAGGATGTCCCGATGGCACAACAATAATAGTAAGGGATTTGTTTTATAACACACCCGCCCGAATGAAATTCCTCAAGAAGGATGTATCTGAAGCTAATGCGGTTGCAGAAGTTGTTGACCGTATTGCTCTTTCGCATCCTGAAATCAGTATAAGATTCATCCGTGAAGGTAAGCAGGCTCTTATCACTCCCGGTGACGGTAAGCTTATGTCGGCTATTTATTCCGTTTTCGGCAAGGCTTTTGCTGACTCATTGCTTCCTGTTGATTACGAGCTTGACGGAATCAAAGTAGAGGGATACACTTGCAAGCCTCATACTGCAAGGCCCTCCCGTTCAATGCAGTATATATACCTTAACAAGAGATATATCAAGTCACGTTCTTGCATTGCGTCAATGGAAAATGCTTACAAAAACTCTGTTATGGTGGGCAAATTCCCGAGCTGTGTTCTTAATATTACAGTACCGCCGCACACAGTTGACGTAAATGTACATCCCGCAAAAACTGAGGTGCGCTTCAGTGACGAAAGAAGAGTTTCTTCAGCGGTTTATTACGGTGTTAAGAGTGCAATTGAAGAGCTTGATAAAGCTCCTCAGGTTGATCTTTCAAGGCTTAATAAGCTTACGCAAAAAGCTACACCCGAGGCAGTACAGATAACAATGCAGGAGGTTGCTCAGCCCTCTCAGGCTCCTGCGGCAACACTTTCTCAGCCGGTAAAAATCGAGCCTAAAACAAAAAATTATACTAAAAATTCACCTAGGGATTTTTGGAATAAAATGACTTCATCTGAGTATCAGACAACTGTTGCTCAGACCAAAACGGAAAATCCGTTCCTCAGCGATCGTGATGAACCGGACCTTGTAAGCTCGTTTAAAAAGAAGCCGAAACAGGAAGTCATAATCCGTGAAACTAAGATTAACGAAAAGCCTTCTGAAAGCTTTATTGCACCCAAAACAGAAAAGGTTGCACCTACAGTTACTGAAACTGCGGTTGTAAAGCCGACTGTATCCGTTGTTGAAAAAGTACAACCTCAAAAGCACGAAGAAAAGGTTGAATTCAGTACTGTAAAAGAAAAAGAGCTTCCTGCTAAGCCTCTCAGGCTTTTAGGTGAAGCCTTCAAGACTTATATTATCTGTGAGTATGACGGTAAGCTTTGTATGATCGATAAGCACGCTGCTCACGAAAGAATAATTTATAATAAAATTAAAAAGAATGCGGCTGAAAATCAGGCGTCTCAGGTGCTTCTTGCACCTATAACCGTAACACTGAGCAAAGCTGAGTATGATACTGTTATTTCAAATATCGGAGCATTCCTTAAAGCTGGATTTCTTGTTGAAGATTTCGGCTCAGGTGTTGTAATAGTACGTGAAACGCCTATGCTTGTTTCTGCTGACGAAACAGAGGATACTATTGTTGAAATGGCTAAGTATCTCAGCGAAAACCGTACCGATACGGAGCCCGAGAAAATCGACCGTATACATCACACGGCGGCTTGTAAGGCTGCAATCAAGGCCGGATTTAAAAATTCAACCGCTGAAATGAAAGTACTTGCAGAACAGGTGCTTTATGATGAGGCGGTGCGCTACTGTCCGCATGGCAGACCCGTACTTATTGAGCTTAGCAAGTACGAGCTCGAAAAACAATTCGGACGCATTCAGTAAGATGGTGATTAATATGCAAAAGCCTTTTGTACCTATAATTGCAGGCCCCACAGCATCAGGGAAAACATCTCTGTCTATTGAATTGGCTAAAAGATTCAACGGTGAAATCGTATCCGCCGATTCAATGCAAATATATAAGAATATGGACATTGCCACTGCGAAACCCGATGAAGAAGAAATGCATGGGATACCTCACCATCTAATTGGTATAATCAATCCTGATGATGAGTTTTCAGTCGCTCAGTATAAAATTAAAGCGACCGAAGCTATTGAAGATATTCTTGCAAGAGGTAAAATGCCGATTGTTGTCGGCGGTACAGGGCTTTATATTGATACGCTAATAAATAATACTGAATTTCTCGATTATGAGAAAAGTGATATAAGAAGTACTCTTGAGCAGAGAAATGAAAACGAAGGTACTGAAAGCTTATGGAATGAGCTTAATTCCATAGACCCGGAGACCGCTCAAAAGCTTCATCTTAACGATATCAAAAGAATAATCCGAGCTCTTGAGGTGTTTTATTCAACAGGTAAAACAATATCTGAACAGAGAGAGCTTTCCCATATTAATGAAAGTCCATATAATTGGTGTCTTATCGGTCTGAATGCTGATGACAGACAGTATCTGTACGACAGAATTAACCTCAGAGTTGATATTATGCTCAATATGGGGCTTCTCAAAGAAGCTGAAGATTTCTTTTCATCCGATGTGTCTCATACCGCAATCCAGGCGATAGGGTATAAAGAATTAAAACCTTACATCGATGGTGAGAAGAGACTTGAGGATGCAGTTGAAAAGCTGAAAATGGAAACCCGACGTTATGCAAAAAGACAGCTTACTTGGTTCAGACGCTACAGTGATATTAACTGGTTTATGATAGACCGATACGATAAATATGAACTTGTTGACAGAGTATCAGCTCTGATTGACGAAAACAGGAGTACATTATGAAATCCGACAAAGGAAAAAAATGCGCAGCAGTAATACTGATATTTGTTGCAGTTACGCTCGTTTTATATGTTGTTCAGTCTTTTTATTTCGATAAAAGCGGAATTGCTGAAACCGAATATGTTCTCAATTCTGTCGAGATGGATATAATTGAGGTTGATGGTTTTGCGATAAGAGATGAATATCTTGAAGAAAACGGAGCAAATAAACTTATACTCTACAAAGATGATAATAAGGTCTATGTACCTGTAATCGGTGACAGTGAAGGTGTTGCAGTTAAAGATACTATTGCCATAGCTTTTAGCAGCACAGAGCAGGCTGATGCATATCTTAAAATCAATGAGCTCAATGAAAGAAAAAACGAGCTTACAGATCTTAAGAACCTTGAGGAAATGAGCAAAGTAAGTCTTACTTATCTAAATTCACAGATATATAAGAACGTACAAGATTATGTTTCGTATATTTCAAATGGAGATTTCAAGTCGATTAATAATTCTATTGATGATTTTTGCAACGGTATAACATCGAAGCAAATAGCTACGGGATATAACTATGATTTCAGCGGTCTAATCGCTGAGTGTGAAGAAGATATATCCGGCCTTGAGCCGTTGGTAAAAGAAAAGCAATATATTTTATCACCTTGCGCGGGTTATTTTGTCAGCTCTGTTGACGGATATGAGCATACTGTATCCTACGGCGATATTAAAGCGGGGAATATTAATCCTCATGCAGTATCCGATTTATACTCTGAAGTGCCTGCTGTTGAAAAAAATGCTTATGGCAAAATCATCACACAGCACGTATGGTACTTGCTTACAGATATTCCTATTGAAAAGGCTTCTGATATCAGAGAAGGTAAAACTGTTTATGTAAGCTTTTCAGAAAGAGGTATAAGTGAAATACCAATGAGTGTTTATGATATTTCGGATGTTAGTAACGGTATCATTACAGTAACTCTTAAATGTAAATATCTCAACGAAGAGCTTGCCGTACTCAGAAAAGAAAAGGTACAGATAACTATATCTGAACATAAAGGTTTTAAAATCAGCAACAATGCACTTGTAAAAAACGCTGAAGGTCTTGATGGTGTGTACGTACTTTCTGGAAATATAGCTCAGTTTACACCTATAAATATTGTTTATTACGGCACAGATTATGTTATTGCTCATAATTATGAAGCGTACTACACTGACGAGGACGGAAATCTTGTTTACGATGAAGAAAAGAATTCATCGTACCGTAAACTCAAGGCTTATGACAGTATTATTGTGAAAGGAACAAATATTGAAGATGGAAAAGTTATCGATTGAAGAACGTTTTTCAGATATAGATTATAATGTTTCTGTTATTAAAGAAAGAATTGCCGAGGCGGCAATCAAATCGGGCAGAAATGAAAATGAAGTCAGGCTTATGGCTGTAACAAAAACTGTCGAGCCCGTATTTATAAACAGAGCAATTAAAAACGGAATTGATCTTATTGGTGAAAATAAGGTTCAGGAATTTCTCGGCAAAAAAGATTTTCTAGAGCTTTCAGATTGCGAAGCACATCTTATCGGCCATCTTCAGACAAATAAGGTCAGACAGATTGTAGGTCAGGTTTCAATGATTCAATCTGTTGACAGTGCAAAGCTTGCAAATGAGATTTCAAAGCGTGGTGAAGCTGCAGGAATTGTTACTCCGTGCCTCGTTGAAGTTAATATCGGTGATGAAGAAAGCAAGACCGGAATAGGATTTGACGAGTTATTCGAGCTTGTGCACGAAATATCTGCACTTAAAGGAATGAAAATTTGCGGACTTATGACAATACCGCCTATATGTGATGATATGGCGATGCTTGATAAATATTTTTCAAAAATGCACCGTTTATTTATTGACATAAAGGATAAAAAGTTAGATAATGTAGACATGAGTATTTTGTCAATGGGTATGTCATCCGACTATGAAAGAGCTATTCTCAATGGCTCAAATCTTGTAAGGGTCGGTACAGCTCTTTTCGGACATAGAATATATTAATTTTTAAGGAGTGTATTAAAATGGGCTTTGTTAAAAGCTTTAAAGATAAAATTAATGAGCATTTTGTAAGCAATGATTATGAGGAATATGAATCAGCAATTTCTGATGACGATTTCGAAGATGGTTCTTCTGATGACAATGAAGCAAGTATATACGACGCTGAACCTGAAGTTAAAAATACATTTAACTCTCAGCAGGGTATAAGCGTGCCTGAATATGCTTTTGAACCTAAGAGTGTTGCAAAAAAGAAGGTTGAAACACCTCAGCCGGTAGCAAAGTCAGGACAGAATGCTAACATCTATAACTTCAATAGTCGTCCTACAAACAAGTTTAAGCTTAATTCGATACTTCTTCGTGATATTTACGATGCTAAGAATGTTGCTGCTCTTATGATGGAGAAGGATACAATTGTTGTTGTTAATCTTTCTTGTCTTTCTGATGAGCAGAAGGTAAGAGCAATGGATTTCCTTGACGGTGCAAAGTTTGTAACTAAGTCTGTTTTTGTCAGATTTGCGGAAAGCATCTGCGCTTTCGTACCTGAGAGCGTTGAACTTTTTGGTGATTTTTTTAGCCAGGTTGACCTTGACTCGTTCAATAAATAATAGATGTAAAATAGGGGGATATTCTTATGATGACACCGCTTCAGATCAGTACTCAGCGTTTTGTTCCTAATGGTAAGGGTGGATACAGATCTACAGACGTTGATGCGTTTGTTCAGAAGGTATACAAAAACTATACCAAGCTCTATAACGACAACATTGAGCTCAACGAAAAGCTTGAGACTGTTGCTCCCATGGTTGATGAGTACAACAAAGCTAAAGTTGCTATCGCTAATGCTCTTATCAGTGCTCAGTCTATAGCCGAAACAAAGCTTGCCGATGCAGAAAAGGAAGCAGCTATCCTTGTTGAGGCTGCTAATAAGAATGCAGATGCTATTGTACTCGCTAAAAAAGAGGAAGCAGAGAAGTACTATATTGAAAAAACAAAGGATGCCGACATCAGACTCAGAGAGCTTGAGTATGCTTTTTCACGTTTACAGAAGGAAGCAGACGACTATAAGGCTGACTATCTTGCAAAGGTAAACGCTCAGGTTGATGCTTTGATTGCTTCAGCAAATGAGAAGGCTGCATCAATTGTTGCTCAGGCTTACAATGACGCTAAAACAGCAAGAGAAAAGGCTGATGAGGTTGTTGCAATCGCTAACAAGCAGCTTGATGAAATTAAAGCTGAGACAGCAAAAGTTAAGAGTGAACTTTCAGCTCTTATTCTTGTTGCGGATTCAGCTGTTAAGTCAATCAGTGATTACGAACTTGTAAAGGATAATACTGACGATAATTCAGAAATCAGCGCAGATGCAATCAATAAGGCTGATATGGAGCCTTTTGATATTGAGTTCAGATATGAGCCCGTTGCATACGAAGCGCCTGTATTTGATGAAATCGTCGAAGAGGTTGTACCTGCTGAAGCTGAAGAAGAGTCCGAGAATGTAGCGCCCGATGAAGAGATTATTGTAAACGTACTTGACGAGGACAATAACGTCGGCGATGAAATGGTTGATCTTTACTCTCATTCTTCAGAGACCAAGAAAAACGCTGCTCAGATGCCTGACGTTACCTCGTATCTTTCAAAAATATTTGATTCAGCTACAGAAGATGAAGAAGATTTTGGCTTTGAGGACCTTATTTCCGAATCCTCTAAATTCTAAATATATTTCAGTGAGGTCTTAAATTGTTAAAACTCAACAAAAGTAAGTTTAAGAATTTTTCGATAGCATTTATAGTTATGGCAATACTTGTTACTGTTGATCAGGTTATCAAATACTTTGTCGAGGTGAACCTTAAGCCTATTTCGGTAAGACCATTGATACCCGGTTTTATTCAGCTTCACTATCACCGCAATGATGGTGCTATGATGGGGGTTCTTGACGGCGAGATAACTACTGTTACAATACTTGCTGTAATCTGTATGATAGGAATTATTATTCTTATGTTTACTGATTTAATCAAAACAAAGCTCGATTATATATGTATTGTGATGATTGCCACAGGTGGAATCGGTAATATAATCGACCGTATATGCAGAGGATATGTTGTAGATTATATTGAATATTTGTTTGTTGATTTTTATATTTTCAATTTTGCGGATTGTCTTATTACGGTCGGAGCTTTTCTGATGATTTTTTATCAGATATATCTTTTGATAAAAGAAATCAAAGTCAAGAAGGGACAGAATTGATATGGTTTGTGCTCATATTTTTACTGTCAATGCTGAAAGTGCAGGAGAGAGAATTGATAAGTTTATCTGTGCTAACTGTGAAATAAATTCCCGTTCTGCAGTTCAGAAACTTCTTGACAGTGATCAGGTTACAGTTGACGGAAAAGCTGTCAGCAAAAACTATAAAGTTAAGTCAGGGGATCGTATATCACTTGTGATTCCCGAGCCGAAGGAGCTTGAGGTTGTTGCGGAAAATATACCTCTTGATATTCGTTATGAAGACGAAGATCTTCTTGTTGTTAATAAATCCAAGGGGATGGTTGTACATCCTGCCGCCGGTAATTACGACGGCACACTTGTAAACGCTCTTTTGTACCACTGTAAGGGTAGTCTTTCCGGAATAAACGGTGTTATCCGTCCGGGTATTGTTCATCGCATAGATAAAGACACAAGCGGACTTCTCATAGTCGCAAAAAACGATTTCGCTCATATAAATCTTGCAGAGCAGATAAAAGTACATTCCTTCACTCGTGAATATCAGAGTGTTGTTTACGGCAAAATGAAATGTACAAACGGTACAGTTGATGCTCCGATAGGCAGACATCCTGTTGACCGCAAAAAAATGACAGTAACCACAAAGAATTCTAAAAATGCCGTTACTCATTATGAGGTTGTTGACGAGTACAGAGATTTTACGCATCTGAAATTGAGGCTTGAAACAGGCAGAACTCATCAGATAAGAGTTCATATGTCATATATTGGCCATCCCGTTGCGGGTGATCCCGTGTACGGACCTAAAAGCGTGATAAGTTATCTGAATGGTCAATGCCTCCATGCGGGCAAAATTGGTTTTAAACATCCCAGAAGTGGAAAATATATAGAGATTGAAAGCGAACTTCCCGATTATTTCACTGATTTTCTCAGGAGGATAAAATGATGGAAAACACTAAGAAAACCTTGTCCCATTGGCTTATAGCTTCCGATATTGATGGTACTATAAATGATAAGGGCAGGAGACTTGTTAAAAGAAATTATGACGCTATACATAAGTACATCAATGAGTATGGTGGTAATTTCACTCTTGCTTCAGGCAGATCACCTGATTCAATGCGCAAGCATTTCAAGAGACTTGATATTCCTGACGGGAAGGCTATAGTTATCAACGGTGCAGGTATTTATGACTTCGCCGAAGAGAAGATGATATGGACAAGTCCTCTCAATGATAAGTGCATCGATTTGGTACGTAAGGCTGCTAAAAAATACCCCACGATATCATTTCAGGTAATTTCCGATAAGGTTGTATACATTTTCAGACCGACCCTTTCATCAAGAATTCTTGCAATTAATGCCAAGTACCCGATAAAGTACTTCTACTCATTTGAGGCTATGCCCAAGGATAACTGGTACAAGGTAATCTTCACAGGACTTCCTCCTGCGCTTAAGCTTATTGATAAATATATCGTATCAATGTCAGATACAACTGAAAATCTTATGTTCTCTTCAGCGTGGAGCTATGAAATAGTAAACGAAGATACAAACAAAGGTAAGGCTGTACTCAAGCTTGCTGAAATACTTGGTCTCGAAAAGGAAAACACAGCAGCAATCGGTGATTATTTCAACGATTATGAAATGCTGAAGATGGTTGCTTTTCCTGCTTGTTGCGGTCAGGCGCCTAAAGAAATGAAGAAAATATCAAAGTTTGTAGCCTGCCACTGTAATCACGGTGCGGTTGCAGATTTGATAGAATATATGATAACAAATTTTTCAAAATAAATAAGGAGGACATTATGGAAGAAAACAAAAAACTCGAACTGAAAAAGATTGCCGTTAATGTACGTAAGGGTGTAATCGAAGGTACATTCAACGCAAAGTCAGGACATCCGGGAGGCTCACTTTCAATAGCAGATGTTATAACATATCTCTATTTTGCAAAGATGAATGTTGATCCCGCAAATCCTGATGATGAGAACCGTGACAGATTTGTCCTTTCAAAGGGACACACTGCACCTGCACTTTATGCTGCACTTGCACATAAGGGATTTTTCCCCGTTGAGCTCATCAAGACTCTTAGAAAGCCCGATTCAATTCTTCAGGGACATCCAAGTATGAGATATACTCCCGGTGTTGATATGAGTACAGGTTCACTCGGTCAGGGCATCTCCGTTGCTTGCGGTATGGCACTTGCAGGTAAGCTCAAGGGTAAGGATTATAAGGTTTATACCATCCTTGGTGACGGTGAAATCGAAGAAGGTCAGGTTTGGGAGGCTGCAATGTTTGCGGGCAACCGTCAGCTTGACAATCTTGTAGCAGTTGTTGACTACAACAACCTTCAGATTGACGGTTCACTTGATGAGGTTAACTCACCTTATCCTATAAAGGAAAAGTTTGAAGCTTTCAACTGGAATGTAATTGAAATTAACGGACATTGCTTCTGCGAAATTGAAGATGCTTTCACTAAGGCAGATGAATGCAAGGGTAAGCCTATATGCATTATTTCAAAGTCTGTTAAGGGTAAGGGCGTTTCATTTATGGAAAACAAATGCGATTGGCATGGTTCTGCTCCCAATGCTGAACAGTACGAAATTGCTATGGCTGAGCTTGATAAGGCTATGGCAGATCTGGAGGTTTGATTATGGCTGATGTAATTAAATGTGCAACAAGAGACGCTTACGGCGCCGCTTTAAAGGAACTCGGCTCAAGAGACGATATTCTCGTACTCGATGCTGACCTTGCAAAAGCAACAAAGACAATTACCTTCAAGAAGGAATTCCCCGATAAGTTTATCGATTGCGGTATTGCTGAAAGCAATATGATGGGTATCGCAGCAGGTCTTGCAACAACCGGTTACACAGTATTTGCTTCCTCTTTCGCTATGTTTGCAGCAGGCAGAGCCTTTGAGCAGGTAAGAAACTCAATTGCTTATCCCAAGCTTAATGTTAAGATTGGTGCAACACATGCAGGTATTTCTGTTGGTGAAGACGGCGCAAGCCATCAGTGCTGTGAGGATATCGCTCTTATGCGCTCAATTCCCAATATGGTAATTATCAACCCCGCTGACGATGTTGAAGCAAAGCAGGCTGTTTTTGCTGCTGCAGAGCACGACGGTCCTGTTTATATGCGCTTTGGCAGACTTGCAGTACCTCGTGTAAATGCTGAGGATTATAAGTTCGAGCTCGGCAAAGGCGTTATGCTTAAGGATGGTAAGGATGTCACAATCGTAGCAACCGGACTTATGGTAAATGAAGCTCTTATTGCTGCTGAAAGCCTTAAGGCTGAAGGTATTGATGCAAGAGTTATCAATATCCACACAATCAAGCCTCTTGATAGAGATATTATCATTAAGGCTGCTAAGGAAACAGGTGCAATCGTTACCGCTGAAGAACACAGTGTTATCGGCGGCCTCGGTGGAGCGGTTGCTGAGGTTCTCTGCGAAGAGTGTCCCGTACCTGTTGTACGCCTCGGTGTTGAGGATACTTTCGGTAAATCTGGACCCGCTCTTGAGCTTCTCAAGATTTATGGCCTTGATGCTGAAAATATCGCAATTAAAGCAAAGAAAGCTTACGAATTAAAGAAATAAGCTTTTAAATAATTCTAAGGTAGGTATTCATATTATGAAAGAAATCACAAAAGATATGCTCATTGGTGACATCCTTGATAAGGAGCCCGGTTTAGCAGTATTTTTCCTTGAAATGGGAATGCACTGTCTCGGTTGCCCTGCATCAAGAGGCGAGTCTGTTGAAGAGGCTTGTGCTGTACACGGTGTAAGCGTTGATGAACTTGTTGAGAAGATCAACGGTTATCTTGCTTCGAAATAAGCATTAATCGACCAGGAGCCACCGTTTTAAAGGTGGCTCTGTTGTTATTAAATATTTTCAAGGATTCCGTTAAATCATTCGGAATCTTATTTCAGAGGTAATTATGACGAAGATAAAACTTGATTTACGCTTGAGTTCGGTCGCTTCGCTTGTAAGAAACGGAAGCGTAGTTGCAGATATAGGTACTGACCACGGATATCTAATTTGTTGGCTTATACAAAATGGTATAAGTCCTCACGGTATTGCCGCAGATTTAAGAAAGGGTCCACTTGAAAATGCGCGAAACACAGTTGTTGAATGCGGTCTTGATGACAAGGTTGAGCTTTACCTTTCCGACGGTCTTAAGGAGTTGCCCGAAAACGGTGCTGATGATATAGTCATTGCAGGAATGGGCGGAATTCTTATTGCTGAAATCTTATCTCAGGCTAAGTGGGTTTTCGATAAAAATGTACGAATTGTTGCTCAGCCGATGACTCATCCTGAGGTGCTCAGAGAATTTTTGATAAAGAACGGTTTTAAAATAATCGAAGAGAAAACATCAACGGACGGCAAGCATGTTTACTGTGCTCTAAGTGCTGAGTTTTGCGGTAGTGAATCCGAATGTGATGAGAGCTATTACTATCTCGGCGAGCTTTTGAAAAATGACGACGATATTACGAAAAAGTATATAGATAAAATGCTTTTTACTTTAGAGAAAAAGTACATCGCATTAAAAAAATCTGATATTGACGATTATATCGGATTGGAAAAATTGATAAATGAAATTAAATTGAAAGTTTCGGAGGCTTATAATGATTAAAGTCAAAGATATATCCGATTACATAGATAGAATCGCACCTTACAATACAAAATGCGATTGGGATAACTGTGGTATCCTTGTCGGAGACGAGGGCGCTGAAGTTAATAAAATAGCTTTCGCTCTTGACCTTACTGCGGAGACACTTGAAAAAGCTGAGAACTTCGGCGCTGATTTGATTGTTACACATCATCCGGTTATATTTAAGCCGCAGTCAAGCTTTATTAAAGGAAATTTACCTTATGAAGCTGCAGTACGCGGAATTAATATTATTTCAGTGCATACCTGTTTTGACTGTGCTGCAGGCGGTATTAATGATGTACTTTGTGAGCTTCTTGATATAAAAAACGCTGTTGGTATTCCGTCAGATGAGTGTGAAATTCCAATGGCGAGAATAGGGGACATTAATCCAGTAACTTCTATGGATTTCGCATCATATGTTGCTGAAAAATTAAACACAGTTTGCAGAGTTGCAGACAGCGGAAAGATAATCAATAAGGTTGCAGTTTGTGGCGGATCAGGTATGGACTTTTTCGAAACTGCAATAAAAATGGGCGCCGATGCGTTTGTTACGGGCGATGCAAGTCATCACCATTTTCTCAGAGCGTCCGAATGCGGAGTAACATTAATTGCGGCAGGACACTTTGAAACAGAGTCTCCTGCGATGGCAAGACTTATGGATATGATTTCAAACAATTTTCAAGAGCCGGAATGCCTTGTAGTTGATCAGTCAAATCCGGTAAAATTTGTAGGTTAAGGTGAAATATGGCTTTAGATGGTATTTTTTTAAGAAAAGTCAGAAATGAGCTTTCATCTCAGGCTGTAGGCATGAGGGTTGACCGTGTAAATCAGCCCACTAAAGATGAAATTGTACTTAATCTCAGAGGCAGAAGCTTCAATAAAAAACTGCTTTTTTGCGTACGTGCTGACAGCGCGAGAGTACATTTTACGGAGCATAACATTGATAATCCTCCTGTACCGCCAATGTTCTGTATGCTCCTCAGAAAGCATCTTCAGGGTGCTCTTGTAAAGGAAGTAAGACAACTTGAAACTGACAGAATTATATTTATTGATTTTGATGCAACAAATGAGATAGGAGACAGAGTAGGGCTTACTCTCTGCATTGAAATAATGGGTAAGCATTCTAATCTCATTCTCATTTCAGGCGATACTATCATAGACTCAATTAAAAGAGTTGACTTTACAACCTCATCATTCAGACAGGTGCTCCCTGGACTTGAATATAAGCTTCCGCCCGAGCAAGATAAGCTGTGCATTGAAGAAGTTGAAACTAATGAGATTGTCGAAAGGATACTCTCATATAAGGATAAGTATCTTTCAACAGCAGTGATGAATGTTATTCAGGGAGTTTCTCCGATTGTAGGCCGTGAAATTGCGTCAAAAACAGCTTTAGAAGATGTTTTTGTACGAGAATTGAACACTTTAACGCTTAACGCTCTGAAAGCTCAAATTGGTGAAATTAAAGCGAATATCAACTCAACTGATAAAGTATATATGCTTACCGATACTAACGGCAAGCCAAAGGATATCTCTCATTGCAGTATCAGTCAGTATGGTGATAGTCTCTGTGTAAAGGAGTACGACACATGCAGTGATCTGCTTGATAATTTCTATTTTGAAAGAGACAGAATTAACAGAATCAATCATAGGGGCCATGAGCTTATAAAGCTTCTTAATAATCTTATCGAAAGAACTGCAAGAAAAATCGCATTGCAGAAATCTGAGCTCGAAAGATGTAAGGATAAGGATCAGCTTCGTCTATATGGAGAACTTATTGTGGCTAATCTTTACAGATTGGAAAAAGGCAGAGATTTTTACGAGGTTGAAAACTATTACGATAATTGTAATTTGATCAGAATACCTTGTAACCCCGCCTTATCTCCACAGGAAAATCAGAAAAAGTATTATAAAGATTACCGTAAAGCTCAGGTAGCAGAAAAGATGCTTGCTGAACTGATTTCCGACGGTGAAAATGAAATCATTTATCTTGAGTCCGTACTTGATGAGCTTTCGAGAGCGGATACGGATAACGAAATATCCACTATAAGACTTGAGCTTTCTCAAGGCGGTTATATCAAGAATACTAAGGCGAAGAAGCAAAAGCCGCCCAAGGAGTTACCGCCTCACGAATTCGTTACTGATGACGGCTTCAGAGTGCTTGTCGGCAGAAACAATATTCAGAATGATATGCTTTCACTTAAAACGGCTATGAAAACCGATATGTGGCTTCACACTCAGAAAACTCCCGGATCTCATGTCATTATATGTGGTGACGGAAAGGAAATTTCGGACCTTTCTATTGAACAGGCGGCTGTTATTGCTGCGACGTACAGTAAGGCTGCTGAGTCATCCCTCGTACCTGTTGACTATACAAGGGTGAAACAGCTTAAGAAGCCGAACGGAGCTAAGGCAGGTATGGTAATATACCACGAATATTGGACAATCATTGTAAAGCCTGATAAGGACTTTACCGAAAGTCATAAAGTAAAATAATTTAAAAGGAGGGAGTTTATGTCCTTTACACATTTGCATCTTCATACGGAATACAGCCTTCTTGATGGTGCTTGCAGAATCAATTCGCTTATTGAACGCGTAAAAGAACTTGGTCAGACAAGTGTTGCTATAACCGACCATGGTGTGATGTACGGTGTTGTCGATTTTTACAAGGCGGCAAAGGAAAAGGGCATAAAGCCCATCATTGGTTGCGAGTGCTATGTCGCACCGAGAAGCAGACACGATAAGGTACACGGACTTGACAGTCAGCGTTATCATCTCGTACTTTTGTGCAAAAATAATGTTGGATATCAGAATCTAATCGCAATGGTCAGCAAAAGCTGGACAGAGGGATTTTATACCAAGCCACGTATTGATCGTGAGTTGTTGGAAAAACACTCAGAAGGACTTATTGCTTTGTCAGGATGCCTTGCAGGTGAAATATCTCAGACTCTTATGCGAGGTGATTACGATACAGCAAAGAGCGTTGCGTTATATTATCGTAATCTCTTTGGTGCAGATAATTATTTCATTGAGATACAGAATCACGGCCTGCGTGAGCAAATGGAAATAATGCCCGATTTGATTCGTATTTCACGTGAGACAGGTATACCACTTGTTGCTACAAACGATGCTCATTATCTCCGTAAGGAGGATTCATCGGTACAGCAGGTATTGATTTGCATACAGACCAACCATATCTTAGGTGAAGCTACGGGGCTTGAATTCAGTACGGATGAGTTCTATGTAAAAAGTGAAGAGGAAATGCTTGATACGTTTTCACAGATACCGGAAGCTGTTCATAATACTCAGCTTATTGCCGACAGATGTAATGTTGAGTTTGAATTCGGAAATACTAAGCTTCCGCATTTTGAAGTGCCGAATAATATGGATCATTATGAATACTTCAAAAATCAGTGCTTCTTCGGTTTGTACAAGTATTTCGGTGAAAATCCGCCTGAAAATTATGTTGAAAGACTCAATTATGAGCTTGAAGTTATAAACAGAATGGGGTATGTAGACTATTTCCTTATAGTTCACGATTTCATCCGATATGCTAAAAATGCAGGTATTCCGGTAGGACCCGGAAGAGGCTCGGGCGCAGGCTCTTTGGCGGCTTACTGTATTGGCATCACGGGTATTGATCCCATTAAGTATAATCTTCTTTTTGAGCGATTCCTCAATCCTGAACGTGTCAGTATGCCTGACTTCGATATCGATTTCTGCTATGTGCGAAGACAAGAGGTTATTGATTACGTTATATCTAAGTACGGTGCAGACCACGTTGCCCAGATTGTAACCTTTGGTACAATGGCGGCAAGAGGTGCAATAAGAGATGTGGGCAGAGTGTTGGGTATTCCCTACGCAACCGTAGATGAGGTTGCAAAGCTTATTCCCAATGAGCTGAAAATCACTATCGATAAAGCACTGAAAACGCCTGAGCTTAACAGACTTTATCAGACAAACGAGGATATTCGAAGGCTAATTGATATCGCAAGACAGGTTGAAGGTATGCCAAGACATGCTTCCACACATGCGGCAGGTGTTGTTATTACACGAGACCCTGTTTCGTCTTATGTACCTCTCGCTGTTAACGATGAGTCTGTTGTTACACAGTTTACTATGGTAACTCTTGAGCAGCTCGGATTGCTCAAAATGGACTTTCTTGGACTGCGTACGCTAACCGTTATTGACGATGCTGTGAAAATGATCAGAAAAACAAATCCTGATTTTGATATTAACAGTATACCTCTTGACGATAAAGTAACCTTCGATATGCTTTCTCAAGGAAAAACTCTTGGTGTGTTCCAGTATGAATCAGCAGGTATGAGAAGCGTACTGACGCGTCTTAAACCGCAGTCAATAGAAGACCTGATTGCTGTTATCTCCTTGTACAGACCCGGTCCTGCTGACTCTATAGATACCTATATTCATAATAGACACAACCCTTCAGATACTACTTATAAGTCCGATTTACTCAAGGATATTCTTGACGTTACCTACGGATGTATGGTCTATCAGGAGCAGGTTATGGAAATTTGCAGAAAGCTTGCAGGCTATTCCTACGGCAGAGCTGACCTTGTGCGCAGAGCGATGAGTAAGAAAAAACTCGATGTTATGGAAAAAGAGCGTCAGATATTCATCAACGGTATTGAAGGAGATTTAATTTGTTGCGGAGCCGTTAAAAACGGGGTCAGCGTTAAGGCTGCAAATGATATTTTTGATGAGATGTCAAACTTTGCCAAATACGCATTCAATAAGTCTCACGCCGCAGCATATGCTTATGTTTCCTATCAGACCGCATATCTTAAGGCTAATTATCCTTGTGAGCTTCTTGCGGCAACGCTTACAAGTGTACTTGATTCATCCGTTAAGGTTTCCAATTATATCGCCGAATGTACCCGACTCGGTATAAAGGTGCTTTCGCCGTCGGTTAACAGTAGTTTTGAAGGGTTTACTGTTAAAAACGGTACTATCCGTTTCGGCTTACTCGCTATAAAAAATCTCGGCAGGGGATTTATCAGAACAATAATCCGCAACCGTGAGCAAATGGGCAAATACACAAGCTTCTATAGCTTCTGTAAGCGTGTACACGGAAAGGAATTTAATCGAAGAGCAGTTGAAAGTCTTATAAAGTGCGGAGCGCTTGACGGAATGGATCTAAACAGAAGGCAGATGCTTAGTATACTGCCTGCCGTAGTTTCAGCTATTGATGAAGATAAAAATAAGAATATCGTCGGACAGATTGGTTTCTTCGATGATGGCTCCGAGTTTTCGGGCATGGATGAAGTAAAGGCTCCTGAAATGGAGGAAATGCCTAAAACTGATTTACTGAGGCTCGAAAAAGAAATTACAGGCTTATATATTTCGGGACATCCGATGGAGGAGTACCGTGAGATTTCTGAAAAAGTCAGAGCGGATATTATTTCGGATATACTTGACAGTGAAGGCGGATTTTCTTCAAAATACAAGGATAACTCTGATGTAAAGGTTTTCGGAATTATATCGAGACTTGAAAAGAAGACAACGAAGAATAATTCGACGATGTGCTTTGTTGAAATCGAAGACCTTACCGCAGGGATTGAATGTATCGTTTTCTCGAAGCTTTTTGCAGACAGAACGAACCTTCTTCAGATGGGTAATATTGTACTCATAAGAGGCAGACTCAGTATGAGAGAAGACAGAGAGCCTTCAATAGTTTGCGAAAGTATTGAGCCTAATCCTGTTAATTTATATAAAAACGGTGAAGAAAAGCCCGCTAAGAGAAGACAGAGAGACGGTATTTTCCTCAGACTTCCCTCAAAAGGTTGTGCTGAAGAAAGAAAAATTGATTTGCTTACTGAAATATTTGAAGGAACATTCCCGTTATACTGCTACTATAATGATGTAGGGGAATATTCAAGAAAAGGTTATGTCGCCTTGAATGCTCCGATGCTTGATGAAATGAGATATATTCTCGGCGATGAAAATGTTGTTGTCAGAAGATGACATCATAAACAAATAGGCGTCTGTTTCTTTATTTTTCCGCCTAATTATTGACTTTTTTTTACAGATGTGTATAATAACTTTAAATGCATTTAACACAGACAGTTATAAAACTGTGTAATGACTTTAGGAGGATGTTAGAATGATTAAAACTATCGGTGTTCTTACAAGTGGCGGTGACGCTCCCGGAATGAACGCAGCTATCAGAGCTGTTGTACGTGCCGGATGTGAACTCGGAATGAAAGTGTACGGTATCAGAAGAGGTTACAACGGCCTTATGGAAGATGATATGTACGAAATGAACCTCAGATCTGTTTCAGATATTATTAATAGAGGCGGTACAATTCTTTATTCCGCGAGAAGCCCCAAATTCAAGACTGAAGAAGGTATGGCTGCTGCAATTGAAACCTGCAAAAAGAGAGGTATTGAAGGCCTTGTTGTTATCGGCGGTGACGGCTCATTCAGAGGTGCAAGAGACCTTTCACTCAGAGGTATTCCTTGCGTTGCTATTCCCGGTACCATTGACAATGATATTGGTTGCTGTGACTACACAATCGGTTATGACACTTCGATGAATACAATTATGCAGATGGTTGACAGAATCAGAGACACTGCTGAATCACATGACCGTTGCGCTGTTGTTGAAGTTATGGGTAGAGGTGCAGGTTATCTTGCTCTCACATCCGGTATCGCTTGCGGTGCTACATCAATCCTTCTTCCCGAGGTTGATTATGATTTCGAGCGTGATGTTATCGACAGAATGAAGAGAACACAGAAAACCGATAAGGTTCACTTCGTTATCATCGTTTCCGAAGCAATCGGCGGAGTTGAAGAAATGGCAAAGAGAATTCAGGCAGAAACAGGTGTTGAAGCAAGAGCTACAATTCTCGGTCATGTCCAGAGAGGCGGCTCACCCACAGCCAAGGACAGAATCGTTGCCAGCCAGATGGGATACCACGCTGTCCAGCTTCTTAAAGAGGGTATCGGCAACAGAGTTGTTGCTATGCAGAAGGAAAACATTCTCGACTTCGATATCTTCGAAGCTCTTGGCATGAAGAATACTATCGATCTCGATATGTATAAGATGGCTCTTGAGATTTCAATCTAATCTAAATTATTTTATCGGAGCTTTTTATATGAAAGGCTCCGATTATTTTATAGGAGATAATTATGGCGGAAGATAAAAATAAATCAGAGAAAAAAGATAATCCCCATAAAGGACACAGAAACAAGGTCAGGAACAGATACTACGAAACCGGATTCAACGGTATGGCTGACCACAATGTACTTGAAATGCTTTTGTTTTTCGGTATACCCTACAAAGATACGAATGAAATGGCACACGAGCTTATAGCTCGATTCGGTAGCTTTTCAGGTGTACTTGAAGCAGATGTTAAAGATCTTATTACAGTTAAGGGTATGACTGAAAATGCCGCTTGTCTAATTACAATGATTCTCCCTTTGTATAAACGTTATATGGAGGATGTAAGCAGTCAGAAGCCTGAGTTCGCTTCAAAAGAAGAGCTTTCTATGTATATCAGAAGCCTGTTTCTTGATACGAACGACGAAAGGTTATATGCTTTGGCATATGACTCAAGCAGGCATTATATCGGCTACAGAAACATCGGCGACGGTGATATCTGCTCTTCGAGAGCCGATATAAGAAAGCTTTCCGCTTTTGTACTCGAGTGTAAGGCTACGGGTATTATTCTTGCGCATAATCATCCTCACGGTATAGCTCTTCCGTCACCCGAAGATATAGAGTGCACCAAGTATATATACAAGATACTTGATGCTCTTAAGGTACGCCTTCTTGATCATATTATAGTCAATGAAAGTGATTATATTTCAATGGCCGAAACAATGAGATATACTTATATTTTCTCAGGTATTGAACAGTCGCCATTTGAGAAGGAGTTCGACGAAGAGTTCGAAAAAGCACGTGAAGCAGTAGAACATAACGATCGCAGAAAGAATGCTGAAAAGGTCAAGAAGATGCTTGAGAAGATTAACAACGCAAAAGCTAATACAGACAATTAATGAATAAATGAAAACTGTCGGATTTTGAAGTGACCCCCAAAAGTTAGACAAAGTTTTTTAGAAAAACTTGTGCAAATTAAATATTAAGCAGCTAAAATGGCTTGAGATCTGTGCATAGCAGGTGTCAAGCCATTTAATTTTAGCTTGATTCTGCGATTGTTGTA
>JAFZFT010000117.1 GCA_017555765.1 Clostridia bacterium
ACACCGCCTATATCGGGAAATGCCTTGTAAAGCTCGATGTGAGTCGGTGTGTCGGATGAGGGATTAAGCTTACCCTCAACAACGTTGCCCTCAAGGTCAACAACCACCATATCCTCGGCAGTCATTACATCGTACTCAACACCGCTGGGCTTTATAACGATAAGACCCTTTTCACGGTCAATACCGCTGACATTACCCCATGTGAAGGTGACAAGACCGTACTTGGGAAGCTCTAAGTTAGCTTCGAGTACCTTCTTTTTGAGTTCTTCGAGCATGGATTTTATCCTTTCAGTTCAATCTGTTCTTCAACAACTCTCATAAGACCTGTCTTAAGGTCAGTCTGACTTTCCCAGCCGAGGGACTCGAGCTTATTGGAATCGAGTACCGCATTTTCAATAAGGGAGAAGCCCTTTGCTTCTGCCTCTGTGGGAAGATCGAAGATAACCTTGAGTCCCTTTTCGGGATAGGCTTCAACAAGAGTATGAGCAATACCTGCAATTGTGGTAATGCACTTTGTTGATGCAATATTGTAAGCCTCACCGCTTTCACCGTCAAGAAGTACGGTGAAAAGGGCGGTTATTGCATCTGTAACATAGGTATAAGAGCGAAGCTGCTCGCCCTTGCTTTTCATAACGATGTTTTCGCCGTCAGCAATGCACTTGGGGAAAACTGCAACGATTTTTGAGTCTCCCTCACGCATACCGGGGCCGAAAATGTAGCTGAGTCTGCCGATTTTTACGGGTACACCGTACTCGTCAGAGTAGCTTACACAGAGAGTTTCACAGCTCTTTTTGCTAAGGGGATAGCAGGAACGTACCTTCATAGCATCGATAGTGCCGTAGGTGTCCTCGGGGATGGTGTCGAGACCTCTTGTTGTGCCGTAAATCTCAATAGTTGAAACATAAAGGAAGCTTTCAGCGTTTACTGCCTTCGCATAGTCAAGCAGATTGATTGTGCCGAAGAAGTTAGTCTTCATTGTCTCAACGGGGTACATTGAGTACTCCTTGGGAGCGGCGTTTGAAGCACAGTGGATGATGAAATCCGCCTTCTTGTCTGTAGGAAGAGGCTGACAAACATCTTGTACGATATAATCGAGGTTTTCGTTCACATCGTACATTTTCTCTGCTCTTTCTCTGTTTCTTACAAGGGCAAGTACCTTTACACCGAGTCCGTCGGTTTCATTCTTGAGAAGAAGGGCGCGGATAATATATGAGCCGATGAAGCCCGTTGCACCTGTGATAAGAAGAGTCTTACCCTTGAGCTTATCCCAGCTTAAGGGGGCGGCGGCGATGCTTGCGGTTTCTTTTTTTACTATACTTGTCATAGCTGTCACCGATTAAAGAGCGCCTGCCTTGATATATGCCTCAAGAAGAGCGATGTGCTCTGCGGTTGTAACCTTGAAGTTCGTTTCCTCACCCCAAACGATGTGTACCTGCTCGCCAAGCTCAACAAGAAGAGTACAGGTTGCAACTGTGTCCTCGATGCCTCTCTTGATAGCTTCCTCGTGAGCCCATACAAACTTTGAAATGTAAAGTGACTGAGGAGTCTGTGTTCTTGCGATGAGGTTTCTGTCAACAATCTTCTTGCTTTCAATCATATCTTCACTGTAAAGAAGAGCCTCTGTTGTGGGTACGCAGGTGATAGCGGTGCCGAATTCCTTAACACCCTCGATGTTTGTATCGATGATTGAGTCGGAGATAAGGGGGCGTACTGCGTCGTGGATAACTGCGATTGAATCCTCGGGATAGTTGTCACGAAGAGCAATCATACCGTTACGAAGTGACTCCATACCTGACTTGCCGCCGGGTACGATGTGAGTGAGCTTCTTGATGCCGTACTGATCAGCCCACTTCTGAAGCTTTTCCTCCCAGCCCTGAAGACATACAACAACAACCTCGTCGATGTTCTTGTTTCTTTCGAAAGCCTCGAGAGTATAGATAATGATAGGCTTGCCTAAAACCTTGATAAACTGCTTGGGAACGTTCATTTTCATTCTCTGACCGGTACCTCCGGCGATGATAAGACCGATATTCATAAGTTTATAACCTCCGTTATAATATTATTTTTGGCTTAATGATGAGGATTATGAAAAAATCCTCAAACAAAGTTATTATAATCCTTCCGGATGCTTTTGTCAATAAAATAAAGGACTGTTGCGTAAAGCTTCAGTCCTTAGCTTTGTTATTTGCGGGATATTACAAAGGTTGTTATGCTGTTGGACTTGAGTACTGCGGCGAAGGTGCCGTCTTTCATTTCGGGGGAGTCTGCCTCTGCCCAGCATTCCTTGTCCGTACCGCTGCCGCTTGTTCTTATGGCTTGCACCTTGCCGTCGGGAATTCCGAAGCCCTTGAGTGTCAGTGCGATGGGTGTATCCTCTTTTTTACGGTTGAGACAGACAATGGAAATACTGCCCTTTTTCTCATCGAAGCTTGCGATAGTATCTTCGTTTACTTTTATGAGCCTTGCTCCCGGACGCATAAACCTTGTAAACTGACCGAAGCCGTAATACTTCTGCGTGAGGATAATTTCCTCTTTATCGGTATCTGCAAAGGCGGTGCCCCAATAGCCCTCGTTGAGGTCGGGAAGGTCAGGCATATCACGTCTGCCCTTGTATTCCTTCTTTGAAATGTAAGCGGCAACAATCTGCCAGATTACCCAGGCATCTGCCTCTAAGGTGCTTAAGTCCTCTATGATTTTGTGACCGAGCCACAGTGCGGGACCCATTTCACCCGCATTCTCACCGTCAATAGCCGACCAGTCGGTTTCTGTCATCCAGAGAGGCTTGTTTTTCTTTGCGGCGGTTTTTGCTACACCGGCAGTGGCTTTTTCATAGGTGTGAGTGCTTACTCTGTCCACACATTCCCAAGCCTCGGCGGAAAGACGCTTGCAGGCGGTATTCTGCCTTTTTGTGTTGGTTTCGTCACTTGCTGTGATATCAACGTGGGAAAGTCCCGCTTCCTTTATAGCCTTTGCCGTTTCGCATATGAGAAGGCTCTGCATTCTGCCCGGAGAAACGTGACAACCCTCCTGCTTGGGGGAGTATGCTCTCCAATAATTGGTAAAGGGCTCGTTCATAGCCGCAAGGGAGCCGACTCTTATACCCATTTCATTATTGATGTACCCGCAGACGGTTGCAAGGTATTCTGCAAAATCCGTCACGCAGCTTTTCTTAAGGTTATTTGAAAGAGGATTTTTACCGCCTGAGCTGCAGCCGCTGACCGTCATAAAATATGGCGGAGAATTGGAAAAGGCCTCAACAAAGGCATCGTCACCTGCGGCTTCATAGGCGGCACGGAGAATATTCAGCTGATATTCGTCGGCGGTGAGGTCGTAGTAAGGCTCGCCGTTTTCGTCGATTTTCAGCCAACCGGGCATATCCGAATCGGTACGGGTAATGTGGTTGTGGGTCGGGTCATCTCCGCCACCGATGTTGTAGCGCATAACGTTGAGCCCGAGGCCCTCAGTACTGAAAAAGAGCCTTGCCGAGTCCTCTGTCATTTTTTCACTGTAGCCGATGCGGTTTGCCCACCAGCAAAGGCTTGTACCCCAGCCTCTGAAGGTGCGGGGGAAAAGATTTTTCTTATCAATTATAATGTTCTTCATATTTTTTCTCCAAAAAAAGGACGTCGGAGCATAGTCCGACATCCTGTAATATTACATAAGCTCGTGGAAGGTAGCCTCGTCGAGAAGCTCAACACCGTTTTCGATAAGTACCTTTGTAGCGGCATCGTTATCCGCAACACGCAGGATTACATAAGCCTTTTCGCTCTTTCTTGTGATGAAGGCATACATATACTCAACATCCACACCTGCATCGGAGAGAAGTCTCATAGGACGTGAGAAGGCACCGGGGTTATCGTCAATACCGATTGCGATAACATTTGTAACGGAAACAGTAACACCTGCTTCCTTAAGGCATGCGGCTGCCTCGTCGGGCTTGTCAACGATGATGCGGAGAATACCGAAATCTGTGGTGTCTGCGATTGAAAGGGCTCTGATATTTGCGTTTGCCTTTGTGATTGTTTCAGTAATCTCGGCAAGACGGCCCTGCTTGTTTTCAACGAAGATGGAAAGCTGCTTGATATTCATAAAGTTTCTCCCTTCTGTGAACAGTACTGATTATGCCATATAACCGAGCTCGAAAGCCTTGAGGTTAACATCGATTGTCTTGGGGGGTACTGTTGATTTAATTATATCAACCCACATCTCTTTGTCAATACCTAAGAAGCGTACTGCGGCACCGAGAAGGACAATATTTGCACATTTTGCAGTACCTGCCTCAAGTGCGAGTCCGAGTGCGTCAAGCTCAACAAGCTCAACACCCTTTTCTCTTATCTTTGCAAGAATATCCTCGGGATACTCCGCCTTACCCATAATAACGGGCATGGGATCGATTCTCTGTGTGCTTGAAATGAGTACACCGCCCTTTTTGAGGTAGGGAAGCCATCTTGCACTTTCAAGCTGCTCGAAGGAGATGATAATGTCTGCCTCGCCCTTTTCGATAACGGGGGAGTAAACCTTTTCGCCGTAGCGTACATATGTAACAACACTGCCGCCACGCTGGCTCATACCGTGTACCTCACTTACCTTGACATCGTAGCCGATGTTCATAAAGCATTTGCCCATAAGCTTTGATGCGAGAAGGGTACCCTGACCGCCTACGCCGACAATAAGAATATTTTTAACGCTCATTGGTTTATTCTCCTTTCTCAATTGCACCGAAGCGGCAAGCGGATGCACATACACCGCAGCCGACACACTGTGTCATATCTATTGTTGCAAGAGCCTTGCCGTTTTCTCTCTTTGTGAAGGAAAGTGCGGGACAGCCTACATTAAGACAAGCCTTACAGCCGATGCACTTGTCTGCATTTACGGTTACGGGCTTCTCGTGCTTAACTGACTTGAGAAGTGCACAGGGACGGCGTGAGATAACGAGTGAGGGCTCTTCCTTCTCGAGCTCTGCCTTTACTGCTGCCTTTGTGCCTTCGATATCGAAGGGGTCAACAACCACAACATTGTTGATGCCTACTGCTCTTGCGAGAGCCTCAAGGTTAACTGCAACTGTGGGGTCACCCTTGATGGTGAATCCGTTTGCGGGGTTGTTCTGATGACCTGTCATACCTGTGATTGAGTTATCAAGGACGATAACAGTTGAAACACCCTTGTTGTATGCGATGTCGATAAGACCTGTGATACCTGAATGGATGAAGGTTGAGTCGCCGATAACTGCGATGCTCTTCTTAGCCTGCTCCTTGCCTCTTGCAACGTTGAAGCCGTGAAGACCGCTGATTGATGCACCCATACATACGCAGGCATCCATCATTGAAAGGGGAGCCTGAGCACCGAGGGTATAGCAGCCGATGTCACCGCTTACGTAAAGGCCCATACCCTTGAGGGCATAGTAGAGACCTCTGTGGGGACAGCCTGCACAAAGTACGGGAGGACGGGGAGGAATTTCACCGTCGAAGGTGTCGAAATCAGCCTTTTCCTCTGTGAGAGCGGTCTGTACTGTAGATTGTGAGTATTCACCTAAAAGTGAGAATAAATCCTTGCCGGTAACCTTAACACCGAGCTTGATGCACTGTGCTTCGATGATGCCGTCAAGCTCCTCGATAACATAAAGCTCCTTCACCTTTGAAGCAAAGTCCTTTATAAGCTTTTCGGGGAGGGGATTAACCATACCGAGCTTGAGGTAGCTTGCTTTTTCACCCATAGCCTCACGTGCATAGGTGTAGGATGTGCCTGCAGCGATGATACCGATGTCGGTACTGTTATATTCGAGTGTGTTGATGCCCATTTCGACTGCTTCTGTGTCGGCAAACTCTGTCATGGCACGGAGTCTTTCCTCAACCCTTACGTGAGCACCTCTTGCCATAGCGGGCATCATAACGTTTTTCATAACGTCCTTTTTGTATTCCTTAACGCCGACCTCGTTTCTGTCGTTTAATTCAACGATTGAGCGTGCGTGTGATACTCTTGTTGAAAGACGGAGAAGCATCGGTGTGTTGAAGCGCTCTGAAAGGTCGTATGCGATTTTTGCAAATGCAGAGCATTCCGCTGAGTCTGCGGGCTCGAGCATAGGTGTCTTTGAAGCGATAGCGTGATGGCGGGAGTCCTGCTCATTCTGTGAGGAGTGCATACCCGGGTCATCTGCAACTGCACATACCATACCGCCGTTTACTCCGATGTAGGATGCGGTGTAAAGAGGGTCAGCGGCAACGTTGAGACCAACGTGCTTCATAGCGCAGAAGCTTCTTGCACCACCTGTTGCGGCACCGAAGGCTACCTCGAAGGCTACCTTTTCATTGGGTGCCCACTCTGAATAGATGTCATCGTATTTTGAAATGTATTCGGTAATCTCTGTGCTGGGTGTACCGGGGTAGGAGGAAACTACATTTACTCCTGCTTCCCAGAGACCTCTTGCAACGGCTTCATTACCGAGCATAAGAGCTTTGTTCATTTTTTATATCTCCTTGATTGTTTAAAGTTTTATCCTTATTTTTAGATTGCGGAAAAGGGAATAGTTGATAGGGAATAGGGAATAGGTGCGGTCGGGTTGAACAGGAAAGGCGGAAGATTAAAATCGCCTTACGGGACTTGTTTATTACTAATCCCTAGTCCCTAGTCCCTGGTCATCAACCTATTATTTATTTCTGAGGTCAAGCACCCTCTGTGCCTTACCTGTAAATCTCTCGATTGTCTTAGGCTCAACAAGGCTTACCTTGATTTCGATACCGAGAATGTTCTTGATTCTTGTGTGGATTGTCTTTCTGAGCTTTTCGAGCTCACCGTAAATCTCAAGAAGTGAAGCATCGATAAGCTCAACACGTACCTCAAGAGAGTCGGAGAAGCCTTCACGGCGTACAACAAGCTGATAGTGGGGGCTGATTGAGGTGATGCCGATAAGAGCAGACTCAATCTGTGAGGGGAAGACATTAACACCGCGGATTTTAAGCATATCGTCGCTTCTGCCGATGATTTTGTTCATTCTTGCAGTTGTTCTTCCGCACTGGCATGTATCGTAGTTGAGGTTTGTGATGTCCTTTGTTCTGTATCTTAAGATGGGGAGACCTCTCTTGGTGAGGTTTGTAACAACAAGCTCACCGGTTGAGCCCTTGGGAAGTACTTCTCCTGTTGCTGAGTCGATAACCTCGCAAAGGAAGTGGTCCTCGTTGATGTGAAGACCGTCACGGTAGATACACTCACCGCTCATACCGGGGCCGTTGAGCTCACTCATACCGTAGTTATCTGTACAGAAGAAGCCGTTGCCCCAGCTTTCTTCAATCTGCTTTCTCATTTCGGGAGTACATCCCTCACTGCCTAAAAGACCTGTCTTAAGCTTGTAGCTGTCCATGGGGAATTCGATTCCTCTTTCCTTTGCACTTTCTGCAAGGTAGAGACAGTAGGAGGGTGTAGCAACGATTGTATCGGTACCGAAGTCACGCATAAACTTAAGCTGCTTTTCTGTGTTGCCTGATGAGGTGGGGACAACTGTTGCGCCGATCTTTTCAAGTCCGTAGTGAAGACCTAATGCGCCTGTGAACATACCGTAGCCGAAGCAGATCTGTACGATGCTTTCGTCGGTAGCGCCTGCTGCATAAGCGATTCGTGCAACCTGCTCGCTCCAGTTAGCAAGGTCCTCTCTTGTGTAGGCAACGACTGTGGGGTTACCTGTTGTACCTGAGGAAGCGTGTACGCGTACTATTTCCTTCTGAGGTACGCTGAGCATACCGAAGGGGTAGGTGTCACGAAGGTCATCCTTGGTGGTGTAGGGTATGTACTGAATATCGGAAAGACACTTGATTTTGTCGGCGGTGATGCCGTGCTTTACAAAGCGGTCGTGATAAAATTTTGAGTTTTTATCGCAGTAGTCAACAAGAGCCTTGAGTCTTTCAAGCTGGAGGGCTTCAAGGTCCTTTCTTGACATACATTCCATATCGGGATTCCAGATTCTGTTCTTCATTTTAATTTCCTTTCTTTAAGCCAAAGGGGGTAACCCTTAAAAACAAAGATTACCCGCTATTATACAACTTATTATTTTGTTTTATTTTCTGTTTCGGAATAATGTTTGATTTATCATGCAGAAATATTATAAAATTCCTTGTTTACTTCTTCCTTGCCCTTGGTTGCAAGCGAAACAACAATGCAAAGGGCAAAGGAAACTGCCATAGCCACACAAGCGAAGTGGGGACCTAAATCCTTGACTGCGCCGAATACGGGAAGAGAAGCCTCGGGGAGGAAGAGCTTGCAGATAACGGGAGGAAGACCTGTTATGAAGCCGCCGAGCATACCTGCCCATCCGCCGAAGCGGTTGAGCTTCTTCCAGTAAAGTGAAATCATATAAGGTGCAAGGAAGGAGCCTGAGATAATACCCCATGAGTAGCTCATCATATCGAGAATGGGTGTATTACTGTTTGCGATGAGGTATGAAACTGCAACGAATATGATGCAGAGTACCTTTGTTAAGGTTGCGCTCTTTCTGCCGTCGTCGTTTTTCATAAAGCGGGGCTTGATGAAGTCCATTGCAAGAGTGCTTGTAGCGGTGATTGTGATTGATGAAAGTGTTGAAACTGAAGCGGCAATGAGAAGTACGAGAATAACACCGATAAGTACCTCTGAAATGCCCGCCATATTGAGCATATTGGGGATAAGGAAGTCGGTTTTGCCCGCTCCGTCACCGGGGATATCGTTGAGAGAAACGAAGAAGAGTCTTGAAAGTGAGCCGATGAAGTATCCGCCGCCCGCAACGATGAATGCGAAGAAGGTTGATATTACAGTACCTCTCTTAACCTCGTGGTCGTCCTTGATGCCGTAGTATTTGTGAATCATCTGAGGAAGTCCCCATGTGCCGAAGGAGGTCATAAGTACTGTTGCCCATAAGCCTAAATGACTTGCGGGTGTAAGACCGATTTCCTCAGTCTTCTGTGCGATTGCGGTAAGACCTTCGGTAAAGCCTCCCACGGTGTCACTTTTCATAACTGCGAAGATAAGAGCGATAACACCCACGAGCATTACGAAACCCTGAATGAAGTCCGCCTTGAGGGTTGCACCGTAGCCGCCTAATACAACGATAAGCAGTGAAGCGGCAGCAATAACGAGCATACACACTGTTTCGTCAACGCCTAAGAGTACGGAGCAGACACTTGTAAGTCCCTTGTAAACCGATGCTGAGTAGGGTACGAGGAAAATGAAGATAACCGCAACTGCGAAGTTTTTCATTTTCGTACTGCCGAAGCGCTTCTCGAAAAGCTGGGGCATAGATTTAATCTTGAGTCGTCTTGCAACCTCTCTCGTACGCTTTGCGAGTACGAGCCAGGCAAGGAGTGAGCCGATAATTGCATTTCCGATGCCGGGAAGAACGCCCCAAAGACCGTATTTCCAGCCTGTACCTCCTGCATAACCGATGAACATAACTGCGGAAAAATATGCTGTACCGTAAGAAAAGGCGGAGAGCCATGCTCCTGCGTTTCTTTTACCTACGGTGAATTCTGTCAGGTTTTTGGATTTTTTTGAATTCATAACACCGATTGCAACTATGAATGCAACATAAATTGCGATGGTGATAAGAATTACGGGCTTCTGAGTCATTTGCTGTGCACTTCCTTTGGGTATTTTAAAACTTTAAAACTTTATAGTGTTAAAGCGATGCGACGATAATACCATATTATTACCGAAATGTCAAGGCTTTGGTGCAAAAAAACTCCGCTCGGGGAGCGGAGTTTTTTGAGTAGTAAGGGATTAGGGAATAGGGATTAGGGACTAGTGTCCGCTCTGCGGACATATCGAGTTTACACATCGAGCGCCGTAAGGCGCATATCGAGCGAAGCATATCGACAGTAGGAACACGTAACGGTCAATACCCACGGGAGTGGATAGGTTGATACCGTAGGGATACGGCTTGCCGTGTCCGATAACTTCTTCCGTCACATCGTGCCACTTTTCTCCGGGAGGAAGATATAAAAAAGCTCCCTCGCTGAGGGAGCTGTCCGTAAGGACTGAGGGAGTCTCGGCGGTGGGGTTAGCACTGTCGAGTGGGGGTTAATTTAGCTTTTAACTTTCATCTGAACTCAGAGAATCGTTCCTTGTGTTACCTGCGTTATTCTTCCGCTGTGTTATTCTTAATAGTAAAGAGACTGCCAAAATTCAATATCCTCAGAGCTTATTAGGTCACCCTGCAAATATAAATAGGTTACTCTTTTTTTATCGTCATCAAAAACAGAAACCAAGCAACACTCG
>JAFZFT010000019.1 GCA_017555765.1 Clostridia bacterium
ATGAGGTTATGTTTCTTCCCTATCTTATGGGTGAGCGTTCACCTCTTAATGATACGGATGTAAGAGGTATGTTTTACGGTATAAGCCTTGACACGGATAAGGATGATATGAGCCTTGCCGTGCTTGAGGGTGTTGCCTTTGCTCTTCGCCACAGCATTGATATTATCCGTGATATGGGTATAAAGATAGAAAAATCAAACATCTGTGGCGGCGGTACCAAAAACAGACTTTGGCTTAAGATTATCGCAAACGTACTCGGCATTGAGCTTCAGATTCCCGCAAATCAGGAGGGTGCATCTCTCGGTGCGGCTCTTCTTGCGGCAAAGGGCGTTATGACAAAAGAGGAGTACAGTGCCCTTGAAGGTAAGGTGTATAAAACCGCCAAAACAATTACTCCCGATAAGGAGCTTACAGAAAAATACGAAGAAAAATACCGCAGATGGAGAAAGCTTTATCCTGCGATAAAAAACATTTAAGGAGTTGAGAAAATGTTTATTCTCAAGGCACTTGTTGCTCTTCTTTCAGCAATAACAATGCTTATATCCGCCTCACCTCTTCACAGACTTATCCCTTATCTTGATGTTATTCCCGATATGGTTGATGTGGGTATAGAATATATCGATATGGACTTCAATATAGGTGCGGTGAGCAAAAAGCAGCTCAGGGCGGACTTGGCCGAGGCTGAGGGCACACATCCTTTTGTACTTGCCACGAAGGAGGACTTCGACACAGCAAGAAACGAGTATAATAGCGGAAGCTTTACCGAATACACAAAGGCCCTTTCCGATTATGTACTCGCTAACGCTGATGCTCTTTCCGACAAGGAGCTTTATCCGCTCATTCCCTATGTGCTTGACGAGGAGGACAGTATTCTTCCTATCTCACGTGAGGTTATAAGCCGAATGGTTATTCTCGGCTACGCGTGGCAGATAACAGGCGATGAAAAGTACGCCGCAAGAGCATGGGATGAGCTTGAAAACGTCTGCAATTATGACGATTGGTGTACCTCTCACTTTCTTGCAACGGCTGAGATGGCACTTGCCGTTTCAATCGGTTATGACTGGCTTTATGATTATCTCACAGCTGAGCAGAAGGATTTTCTTGCAGAGACAACCTACGAATATGCAATAAAGCCCGCTCTTTCAAAGAATTATCTCAAAAACTGGTTTACCTGGTCAAAAAATAACTGGAACAGTATCTGCTACAGCGGTGTTGGTATTGCTTCAATGACCTTCAGCTCTTACTATCCCGATAAGGCGGCTGAATTTCTTAAAATGTGCTATGAGGCTATGCCTGTTGCCTATGCTAACTTCACTCCCGACGGTGTATATGCAGAAGGCCCCGGCTACAGTCAGTCAGGTATGGACGCATTGGTGAATTTTGTTGCTACCTCAAAGAATTTACTCGGTACCGATTACGGACTGAGCGAAATTGACGGCTTCAAGGAGCTCGGAAGCTTCCCCGTTTACATCACAACCCCCACGGGTGTATTCAACTTCGGTGATAATAAGGACAGAATGTGCTTTACACCTTCTCTTCATTGGTACGCTGACGAATATGAATCGCCCCTTCTTTCCTGCTATCAGATGTGGGATGTGCCCTCGGTTTTTGTGCCTGACACATCAGGTAACACCGAAAATAACGGCGGTGGTAAGAAGAATGCACTTGCCCTTCTCTGGTACAACAGAAGCTACACTACCGAAAGCGCAAGCTTCGAAAATGAGCCTCTCAGCCTTTATCTTGAATCCGATGCGGGTCAGGATCTTGTGCTTATGAGAAGTGCTTATCTTGATAAAAATGCAACCTTTGCGGGTATAAAGGGCGGCTATAATTTCATCAACCACGGTGACCTTGATATAGGTACATTTGTATTTGATGCTATGGGTGAGCGCTGGGCAGAGGAGTTAGGCCCCGGCCCCTACGATGCTCCCGACTACTTCCTCAACACACCAGCAGGCGGCAGATGGAAAAACTACTGCAAGCGAGCTGAGGGGCAGAATACCCTTGTAATCAACCCGAAGATGACTCTTGATGATCAGTACGTACTCGCAGAGGGTAATTTCACTTCCTTTGAGGAAAACAGCGACGGAGGTACTGCAAGGCTCAATATGACCGATGCCTATCGCATGAACGGTGCGGTTTATGTAGCAAGAGACTTCACCCTTTACAATAATCGTACTTCTCTTGAGATTACCGATAAGGTTGTCTGTGCAGTACCGAGTGAAATATATTGGTTTATGCACACAAAGGCTGATATTGAAATCTCCGAGGACGGTAAAACTGCAATCCTCACAATAGGGGATAAGCAGCTTAAGGCAACCTCCCACGCTGACGGTGTATTCTCCGTTATGGCGGCTGAAAGGCTCAACGGTGAATGGGAATACGATGAGGATTATTCCGATATTCAGAAGCTCACAGTGAAAATCGACGGAGCCTTCAAGGCAGATATCCGTATCACTCTTGAGCCTGTTGTACAATAAAAAATATCACGGTGATTTAAAAGTCACCGTGATTTCTTTTTATTCAGTTGTTATTTCAAGTGTTATTTCTTTAACGCCCTCTTTTAAAAGAAAGTCGTAGCAGTAAACTGTGATATCCTCGCTATCGTACTCGTGAGGGGTGTGCTTTTCTTCATTTAACGAGAAAGTAACTTTTTCGGCAGGGTAGCATAGCTTCGTACTGCCGAAGGTGAGTGCTCCCTCTTTAATATCTGCTTTTTTCAGGCTCACAAACCGCTCGGTTACGGCTTTTTTTCCAATGGTGAAGGTGTCCGTGAGGATAATACCCTTTTCCTTTATTTCTGCCCGCCTTACTATACTTCCCTTACCGAGTCCCTCATAAGCGGAGGATATATCGCAAACCGCTACGTTATCCTCAAGGGTGAGTACTGCAGAAAACTCTTTACCCGCCATCTGCGGCTTTCCGTCAATAATCGGTACGCTGTGGGAAAGGGAGGAATTGCAGAAAATGCCGTACCTTTTTTTCTCGTTGAAATAATCCTTGGTATATCTTCCCGATCCGAGATCGCAGAATATCTGACCGCTTTTATCGGCATAAATAAAGGAGCCGAGGTCATTATGATTGTGTGGCTCGTCGTTGTGTCCGCTCTTTATCGCAAAGGAAAAGGCATTATTATTTACGATGAGCTGATTCGCCTCTGACGAATATACAATGCTTTTTTTCGTACTCACTCTGTCGGGTACGTTGTCGTTTTTCCAGGTTACCGCTCTGTAATAGTTCATCCACTTTGTGTTGGCATTGTAAAAGCAGAGACGGTTTTCGTTTATCGGTTCAGACAATCCCTTGCCGTAAAGCAGATTCTGCAGAGCATAGTCGGGCTTGAAGCCTTCGTCCGCATCGGAAAAGCTTAGCGAGGTATTACCCGAAAGCAGACATCTGCCGCCGTAAGCGGCAATTTTTTTCACCTTTTCACGATTAAATAAATCCTCTTTTCCGTCACTGTACCTATAAAGCATATCCGCAAAGACCGAGTATGAAAAGAAACCGTAAAGCCAGTATGAAGGCCCTTCAAGACAGAAACCATCATCGGTAAAGCCATTTATGTAGCAGTCAAGAGTTTTCAAAATGCGCTTTTTCTGTTTGTTGAACTCCTCGGGGAAAAGATACATCAGCGTACCGCCTATGAAGCCTGCGCAGACCGATGCCCAGTTCATTTCCTTCTTTTCCCAGAAAAAGCGGAATCTTGAAAAGTTTCTGACAAGTCTTTTCTTTGTTTCTTCTCTTACTTTTTCTTTAAGAGGTTCGGAAAGGAAATCAGAAAAGACGGTGCATATTTCGGAAAGCACAAAGCCCGTTTCAGCAACGAAAAGGTCGATAATTTTCTTATCAATAAAGCCGATTCCGATAACATGGGCGGGTAATGCCCAGCAGTATTCATCACAGATGGCAAGAATTATTTTTTCAAGCTCGGGGATATAGCCCTCGTCAAACAGAGCGAGTATCGCTGTAGAGGAAAGGTAATCTCTTCGTCTGAAATAAAGCTTTTCGAAATCGTTTCTGTTTCCGTTTTTATAGTATTTTCGTCTTTCACTTATAGGAAAAGGGGTAAGGTCATCAGCTCTGCTCTTTTCGTAAAGTGAAAGAGCTTCATTATAAAGGAGCGGATACTCCTCTTTTTTTATTCTTTCCATAGTCTCACTCCGACAGCCAGTCAAAGGATTTTCTTCCCGATACCGCGTGCTTTCCGGGGAAGACATCAATCTGAAGCTTGTCCTCTGCGTTCATAAGTGAGTATACTCTCTTTATGCTTTCGTGGGCCTTTTTGGAGGCTTCAATGGGGAAGAGCTTATCCTTTTCCCCCGACTCAATGAAAAGCGCTTTCGGGGCAAGAGCCGAGGCAAAATCGTAAATCTCACCCACCTCGAGTATGCGGGGAATATAGTTATCAGGACAGTGCCAACGGGCAAAAATACTGTCCCTGAAGGTATTCACATAGCCGCAGATAACGGTTTTGTAAATGCTGTCATCAAGCACCGATGCATAAAGTGCTGTAAGACCACCGCCGGAAATACCCATAAGAGAAACCTTGCTTTCATCAACGAGCTCCATTTCACGAAGTACCTTTGCGCACATAAGCGCCTGGGCAACCCTTACACTTGCAGTTGTAAGACCATAGG
>JAFZFT010000020.1 GCA_017555765.1 Clostridia bacterium
AGAGCTCTTGAAAGACCGTGACGGATAGCACCAGCCTGGCCTGTTACGCCACCGCCTGAAACGCGGCAAACGATGTCGAACTTCTCAGTTGTACCTGTAAGATTGAGAGGCTGACGAACGATGAGCTTAAGTGTTTCAAGACCGAAATAATCGTCGATTTCTCTGTCGTTGATGATGATCTTGCCTGTACCTGCATATACACGTACTCTTGCGATTGACTTCTTTCTACGACCTGTGCCGTAGAAGAACGGTGTTGTTTCGTACATTTACTTTGTCCTCCCTTTCTTAGAATTCTACAACTTCGGGCTTCTGAGCTGCGTGTGCGTGTTCAGCACCTGCATATACGCGAAGTCTTGTCATAGCGTTACGGCCGATAACAGTGTCGGGTACCATACCCTTGATAGCCTTTGTCATAACGAACTCGGGCTTTTCCTTGAGAAGAGTTGAATACTTAACCTTCTTCATGTTACCGATGTAACCTGTGTGATGATAATACATTTTCTGATCGAGCTTCTTGCCGGTGAGAACAATCTTGTCAGCGTTGATAACGATAACGTGGTCACCGCAGTCTGCGTGGGGAGCGAATGTAGCCTTGTGCTTGCCTCTGAGGAGCTCAGCTGCCTTAGCTGCTACATGTCCGAGATGCTTTCCTTCAGCATCGATTACATACCACTTACGTGTGATGTCTGCTGCTTTGGGCATATAAGTTGACATATCTTTTTACCTCCGAATAATTTATTTTGTCAAATTGCCTTGATATATTATCACAAGAGGTCGGAGTTGTCAACACCTTTTTTGTAATTTTTTAATTTACATTTACAAAGCTCTCGTTTTCTTTGTTTTTCTTTGTTTTTCATATCATTTCCTATCTTATGATTTTTACTTTTTTTATTTGTTCCGTACTGAAAACACGGTGTCGGGCGGATTTTTACCGCCCTCCCTCGTGTTTTTATCTTGTGAGTATACCGTCGTCTTCATAGAGGAGAAGCATAATGTCCTGCTCCTCTCCCGTTCGGCAGTCGGTATAAACAAGTACCTCGCTGCCGCTTATGCTGTCCTTGCAGTGAAATTCATAGCACAGCACCTCTTTTCCCGAGTCAGTGGGGATAAGGGCTTTTTCTATAGAAAGTACGGCAAGACACTCTGCAAGGTTTTCTCGGGCGGTATCCTCGGTTATGCGCTCCTTGAGTATACGGCGGGTACGGTGATTTGAAAGCCAGGCTGAGGCATCGAGGGCTACCGCTTCACCCTTGTCGAGAGAAATACTGACCTTGATAAGGTCGGAGTAGCAGATGACCCCGTTTTGTACATGGGCATAATTTACGGTGCAGATGCCGTCATAAACGGAATAGTAGCTTTCCTTCATGCTTTTGTATCCGAGCTTTTCAAGATATACCAGACCCCGGTTTACCGCCGCCTCGGGAGTGATTGTCGCCTCTCCTGCCGCAATGTCACGGATAAAGGAATGAACAAATCCGCCGTTTTTGGTGACGGTTATATAGATATCCGTTGACGAAAAGCAGTAAAGCTCAATGTCGCCGTTGATGTCCTCTTCCTCGCGGAAGGCGCTGGGGGAAAGTCCCGTGATTTTTGCCGCCTTCTGCTTTGCTTCTTCACGGGTTACCTGATTTTTATCCTTTATTACAGAGTAATCTCCCTTGCTGACAGAGTCGGAAAAGGGTCCGTCATAGAGCAGAGTGGGATAATCGGTAACAGTCTGTGCAGTGTCCTTCATGCGGGTGTAGAAATCGTCGGGAAGGGCTGCACTTTTTGGCGCAAGGGTATCTTTTTTCACAGAGAAGGCAACTGTGCCGTCGGAGTAGTCGTTAAGAAGGGCGGAAAGCTCACTGTTGAGGGCGGCAGAGTAGTCGCATAGGGCACGAAGGCTTTCTGTGTCCTTTTCCGAGAGAGAATCACTGCCGCTCAGGGCGATGACATAGTTTCCCACCTGAGAAAGAAAGCGGTATATTTCCTCGGTGTCGGTGGTTTCATTGGCAAGCTGGCTGAGGTTTTCCTTTGCCGAGGTTGTTTCGCGGTTTAATCTGTTTCCCTGCTCACGGAGCATATCTGACGATGCGGCATAAAGACACTTCTGAAGGTCTGTTGTGATACTGTCAATGCTTTCGCAAAGCTCGTTTACCGTACGCTGATTACGTGCTTCCTCAGCTATGGAAAGTCTGTTTGCCTTCACTGTGACCGTGACGGAATAAATTCCAAGGCTTACTGTGAAAAAGGCGAAGAGTGCTATAAGGCGGATATATGCCCTTTTTGAAAAGCTGTTCATTGTTTAGGTGTTTCCTCCTGATATAAAATTAAGTGCAATTTTACTAAAATTAGTTTGTGAAAAGCGGGTAAAAATATGCCTTAAATCGTTGCATAATTTTTTCGTTTATAGTATAATAGTATGCAATTATGTAATAAAATGAGGAGGTGTGCCCTTTGACGGCTTATCTTGATAACAGTGCGACCACATTTTTATGTGCAAATGCAAAGAAGGAAATGATAAATTCAATCGAAAACTGCTGGGGCAATCCTTCGTCACTTCACCAGGCGGGAATCGATGCGGATATGCTTCTGCGTAAGGCGCGTACAACACTTTCAAAGGCACTCAAGTGCGAAGCAGATGAGGTCGTTTTCACCTCGGGCGGTACAGAAGGCAATAACCTTGCAATTTTCGGTACTGCTTACGCCAACAGAAGAAAGGGCAACAGAGTCATCACCACAAAGATAGAGCATCCGAGTGTGCTCAATGCTTTTAAGCGTCTTGAGGAGGAAGGCTTTGAGGTTATATACATCGGTACGGATTCGTCAGGACATCTTGATATGGTAAGTCTCGAAGCGGCAGTTGATGAGAAGACTATCCTCGTCAGTGTTATGGCGGTAAACAACGAAATCGGTACTGTTCAGCCTGTTGAAATGCTCAGCGGCATCGTAAAGAGAAAGAATTCTCCTGCGATAATTCATGTTGATGCGGTACAGGCCTTCGGCAAGCTTCCGCTCAATCCTAAAAAGCTTGGTATTGACCTTATGACGGTCAGCTCACATAAGATACACGGCCCCAAGGGTGTCGGTGCTCTCTTTATTAAAAAGGGTACAAAAATACGACCCGTTGCAGTCGGCGGCGGTCAGGAAAGGGATATCCGTCCGGGTACCGAGCCTATGCCCGCTATAGCAGGCTTTATGGGTGCGGTAAGTGAGCTTACTGTGGAAAAGAGTCTTTCGAAAATGACGGCTCTGCGTGACAGCTTTGCTTCAAAGCTCCGTAATATTGAGGGTGTAAGCATAAACAGTCCCGATGATGCACTCCCGTATATCGTCAACCTTTCACTTAAGGGACTTCGCTCCGAAACAGTGCTTAACCTCCTTTCGGATATGGAAATTTATATCTCCTCGGGCTCAGCCTGTGCAAAGGGACATAAGAGTCACGTGCTTACGGCTATGGGACTCAGCGATGATGTTATAGATTCATCACTTCGTGTGAGCCTTTCAAGGTTTACAACAGAAGAAGAGCTTGATTGTTTTATTGAAGGCATCAGAATGGCCTTTAAAGTTATTATGAAGAAATAGGGTGTACAATATGAAAGAGGTTTTACTTATAAAAAACGGTGAGCTTGCCCTTAAGGGCCTCAACCGCTCCACCTTTGAGGATATGCTTGTTAAAAACATCAGACGACGTCTCCTTGCATCGGTCGGAAAGTTTCAGTTTACAAAATCACAGTCAACAATCATTGCAGAGCCTGTAGACGAGGATATAGACTTTGAGGAAGCAGTAGAAACCCTTAAGAAGATTTTTGGTATTGCCGCATTCTCAAGAGCCGCTATTGCCGAAAAGGATTTTGACAGCATCAAGGATGTTGCACTTGAATATCTCGGTGATGAGCTTCGCGGCGTAAAGACCTTCAAGGTCAATGCAAAGAGAAGTGATAAGAAGTTTCCCATGACCTCTCCCGAAATCTGCCGTGAAATCGGCGCTCATCTTCTCAGAAATATCAAAACTCTCAGCGTTGATGTGCATAACCCCGACATTATCGTTACCGTTGAGGTAAGAGATAAAAATGTATTTATCCACGGTAATCAGATAAAGGGTGCGGGCGGTATGCCCGTAGGAAGCGCAGGCAGAGTTGCTCTTCTCGTTTCAGGAGGTATTGACTCTCCCGTTGCAGGCTGGATGATGGCAAAAAGAGGTCTTCAGCTTAACGCTATCCATTTTGCCGCACCTCCCTATACAAGCAAGCGTGCCGAAATGAAGGTGCATGACCTTGTATCCATTGTTGCAAAATACAGCGGCAGAGTAAACTTTGCAGTTGTAAACTTCACTGAAATTCAGGAAACTATAAAGGAAAAATGTCCCGAGGAGCTCTTCACAATCATAATGAGAAGACTTATGATGAAGATTGCAATCCGTATTGCTCAGCGTGACGGTTGCGGTGCTCTTGTTACAGGTGAGAGCCTTGGTCAGGTTGCATCACAGACTCTCGGTGCAATAGCTTGTACCGATGCTGTTTCCGATATGCCTGTTTTCCGTCCTCTTATCGGTATGGATAAGGATGAAATTATTACAATTTCAAGAAAAATCGGTGCTTTCGAGACATCAATTCTTCCCTACGAGGACTGCTGTACCGTGTTTACACCGAAGCACCCGAGAACAAGACCTACTCTTGAGCTTATCGAAAAGGCTGAGAGTGCGGTTGACTTCAGCGAGATGATAGACAGAGCTGTAGAAAGCACAAGATTTATGTTTGTGGATTGATTTACATTCCATTCACTGATTGTTATCAGTTATATTTAAAATTCCCCTTGAAAAAGTGATAAAATTAAAGTCTGAGATAAAATGGAGGTGATACTGTGAATTGTGAGCTTATCAGTGTCGGTACTGAAATATTGCTTGGCGATATAGTCAACACAAATTCTCAGTACCTTTCAAAAAGACTTGCAGACCTGGGTATAGGTGTGCTTCACCAGTCAACGGTGGGGGATAACAGAGAAAGACTTCTCAGAGCCATTGATGAAGCCTTCAGAGAGAATGAGCTTATCATTCTCACCGGCGGACTCGGTCCTACTCCCGATGACCTTACCAAGGAGGTCTGTGCCGAATATTTCGCACTTCCTATGTACACTGACGAAGCTATTGCCGATAAGATAAGAGGCTACTTCGTTAAAAAGGGACTTGAGATGCCTGAAAGCAATCTTAAGCAGGCGCTTATTCCCGAGGGAAGCATTACCCTTCAGAATAATAACGGTACCGCACCCGGCTCAATTATCGAAAAGGACGGCAAAATTGCAGTTATTCTTCCCGGCCCTCCCTTTGAGATGAAGCCCATGTTTGAGGAAAGCGTAGTACCCTTTCTGAAGAAATATTCCGAGCATATAATCCTTTCTCACAATGTACGCACCTTCGGTATAGGTGAAAGTGCAATGAGTGAAAGGGTAAGCCATCTGCTTGAAAATGCGAACCCTTCAGTTGCTCCTTATGCCAAAAGCGGGGAGGCTCTTCTGAGGGTTACTGCTAAAGCGCATAACGAGGAAGAGGCTGAAAAGCTCATTTCTCCCGTACTTGATGAAATAAAAAACCTTCTCGGTGACAGTATATACGGCATTGATGTTGGAAGCGTTGAGGAAGCGACAGTGAAGCTTCTTAAAGAAAAGGGACTCACCGTAGCCTTTGCGGAGTCCTGTACGGGCGGCTACTGTGCAAAGAGAGTAACAGACATTGCGGGTGCATCCGATGTTATTCACTGCAGTGTTGTGTCTTATTCAAACGATATAAAAAACAAGGTGCTCGGTGTTAAAAAGGAGCATCTTGACAGATACACCGCCGTCAGCGACATTGTTGCCGCTGAGATGGCAAAGGGTATAAAGGAAATGTCAGGTGCAGATTTCGGTGTTTCCGTAACGGGCTATGCCGGACCTTACTACGAGGGCTGTACCGACGAAATCGGAACAATTTACATTGCCGTTACTGACGGGGAGTATGTGTGGCTTAAAAAGCTTTCCACCGGCAGGACGGACAGAGAATATAACAGATATGTAAGCGCATCAAATGCCGTTAACGAGGTAAGACTCTGTGCGGCGGCGTACCCTGAAAAAAGGTCAGAGGGTATGAGGCTTGATGAGTTTATAAGCACTTATTGAGGTAAAAGGTAACTATGAGAATTATTTACGAAGACAGTGAATACCGCGAAGAAAGAGAAAAGCTTGAAAACGCTCAGGCAGAAAAGGAATTTACAGATGTTTCAAGCATGAGCGATGAATATAAAAGAACTCTTGAAGAGGAAAATGCTCCCGACAAGCCGAAAAGACCGGCTCCGACGCTGAGACCCGAAGCACAGCAGCCTCAGGCAGAGGCACCTGCTCAGCAGATACCGGCACAGCAGCCCGTACCCCCTCAGGGATATATGGGTCAGCCTGTTTATTATCCCTATCCTCAGGGATACCCCGCGCAGTATGTACAGTACCCTCAGGGTTATGTTTATCCTGCACCCTACGGAGCACCTCCTCAGCAGCAGAATCAGGGCTATCAGTACCCGCAGATGCAGGGCTATCCTGTGCAGACTGCAGTACCTCAGCCGACGGCACCTCAGACTGCAGCACCTCAGCCGACAAACGAAACAGGTACAAGGGTAATATATCAGAGCCCCGATTTCGATAACGGCGAAGCGGCACCCAAGGCGACACCGCAGATAAAGCCTCAGCCTATATTTACAGGTACAACCCACGATGCGGCAGTTCAGCCGAGACCCGTTAATCCCGTACCTTCGGGAAGCTTCGAGGTTGACGATATGGAAATGAGCATGTTTGAGCTTAATGCCATGTCTCATAAGTATCAGTCTAAGTCAAAGGCGTATACCAAGCCGTCTCAGAGCAGCTCCTTTGAGGTTGAGGACTGTGAGGAAGAAATAAGCTTTCCCGAGGAGAAGCCCGCTCCCGTAAAAGAAAAGAAGGAAGAAGCAAACGTAAAGTCTGCCAAGAGTAAGAGCAAGGGCAAGAGTAAGGGTAAAAGCAAGAAGAAAAAGAGAAACGAAGCAATAAGACGCACAGTGCTTGCGGTTTCTATTGTTGCTATCATTGTCAGTGGTGGCTTCCTTGTGAATGAATACAGACTTTCACAGATGAACTCCGACCTTAACGATGAGACAAACGACCTCATTATTGATGTTGACGATATTTACTCCGATTATCAGGATGCGATTATCCTTGACGAGACGGAGGGAGACGATACTGCCCACGAGCTTACCGAGGAGGAAAAGCAGGCGGCTATCGCTAAAAAATGGGAAGAAATCAAGAAGAAATACCCCAATGTTGAATTTCCCGAAGGTCTGAAGCTTGAGTACGCTAACCTTTACGGTGAAAATCAGGATTTCGTAGGCTTCCTTAAGGCTGACGGAATAGGAATGAGTCTTCCTATCGTACAGACAACAAATGACGATTACTATCTTAAAAAGGACTTCCACAGAAGAAATACCAAGTACGGAACACCTTTTGTTACACACCTTAACACAATCAGTGAGGAAAAATACGGACTTGACACAAATACTGTTATTTTCGGTCATCATATGAATGACGGCTCCGTTTTCGGCATCCTTGATGAATACAAGACTATAGAGGGCTTCAAAGCGGCTCCCGTTATCACCTTTAATACACTGTATAACGATTATCAGTGGAAGGTTATCGCCGCCTTCGTTACAAATGCAGAGGCATCTGACGATAACGGCTATGTTTTCAAGTACTATTTTACTGACCTTTCAACAGAGGAAAGATTCTCGGCATATCTTAATTCCCTCAGCGAAAGATCTCTTTACAATACGGGGGTTGACGTGCTTCCTACCGATAAGATACTCACTCTTTCAACCTGCTCACACGAATTTGATAATGCAAGATTCGTTGTTGTTGCAAGAATGGTAAGAAACGGTGAAGTGCCTGAGGTGGACGTATCAAGAGCTACCGTAAATTCAAATCCCAGATATCCCCAGGCTTATTACGATAAGAAAAAGCAGGATAATCCTTATAAGGATGCATACAGATGGGAAGTCGGGTAAAAAGTAAAATCAATCACTCGGGAGGACGAAATGATTAAATTATATACATTAAAAAATCTTTCAGATTTCTCTTCGGATGCCGTTTTCAAAATCTGTCTCGCCCTTGAGAAGTACGGTCTCAAGCAGAGTCAGATAAAGGAATTCGACAGCTACGATGAGCTTTATTTTGAAACTATCGTTGCACTTGAGCAAGGCGAGCATATAATTGTTGCCGCTGAAAACAGCGATTACAATGAATTCAAGAGAAACATTATTTCAAGATTCATTCTTGAGGAATGCTCCTCTGAAGAGATTCAGCAGGTAATCGAAAAGAATGCGGGCGACGATATCGACGAAATCGACATTACCGGTCACAGTCTTGTTGCCCGTGACAGTGTTGTACATTTCAGCAGAGACGGTCTTTACTGCGGCTTTACAAGTGATGCACTTCTCGGCAGAGTTACCTGTGTACCTCTTGACTTTATGCGTATCGACAGAATCATCAACCTTTTCAAGGAGGATGTACTTCCCGAAATCAGCGGACAGGACAATAAGGGCAGAGCAATAATTATGCCTGAGGTTGACCTTTATCCCGCTATTTCAGGTTATGTATCAACCCTCAGAGGCTCATCTTCAACGATGGCTCTTGCTACCGGTGAAGCAACCATGTGGATTTACAGCTATTACGATAAGGTTGAAGGCTTCAACGATACACTCAAGTTTGTTGAGGTGCAGGATTCCAAGCAGGAGGACAATGCTACTGCAGACAGTGAATCCGTAAGAATAATCCGTCACGCAAAGGAAGCTATGACCAATGCGGGTACAGATTTCGGTGCAGCGATATCTGAGGTTTACTCAACCGTAAACGAAAAGGGACAGACAGTGTACTTTGCTTATGCGGCTCTTGTTGACAAGGGTTCAGCCAAGGCGAAGAAAATCAACACCTCAAATCCCGATGACCTTGCAGTGATTCTTCCTCATGCGGTCGGCGTACTCGGTACTCTTGTAAACGACAGAATTGCAGCAATCAAGGCTCAGAAGAGCCAGAAGAGCCTTTTCGACGATGTGGACGAGCCTGATACAGATGAAAAGCCTGCGGGACTTTTTGCCAACGTATCAAAGAAGATGCTTGTTTTCGGCGGTGTTGTTATTGCGGCGGCTATCATTATTCCCGTTATTCTCGTACTTCTCTTCTTTGGCGGCGGGGGCGATACAAATCAGCCCGTGGTACTGCCTCCCGAGTACAGTGACACTACTGCTACAACCGAGCCTTCCACAACGGAGACCTCTCAGGTGGTAGTTACACCCAACCTTACAGAGCCTTCAACTCAGAATATCACAATGCCTTCAACTCAGCCTGCCGTATCATCGCAGAGCGGTACCTTTACCTTTGACGTTTTCGGCTACGGACACGGTGTAGGTCTCAGTCAGCACGGTGCAAACTATCTTGCTCAGCAGGGCTGGACCTGGTCTGAAATTCTTGCTCACTATTACTACTGTGATACTGCAAAGATTCTTACAGGCGATGTTTGTCCTAATACAGTTTCCTATAACGGTACAGATTACACAACAAGAGAATTCCTTGCAAGTGTACTTGAGGCTGAAATGGGAAGCAGCTTCCATCCCGAGGCACTCAGAGCTCAGTATGTTGCGATTTATACCTATGCAAAGTATAAGCGCTTCACACTTGATACCGGTGACTGTGCAATTCTCGGAAGCGGCAAAACTCCGTCAAACACAATTTATGCCGTTGTTGATGAGATGATGGAAATTTCTCCCTACATAGTTGACGGTAACGGTGCTTGCGCTCTTACTCCCTTCCACTCAATCAGTGCGGGTAAGACAACATCCTTCTATAATGCATGGCAGCAGAGAAATGTTGAGTATCTCAGCGGTGCAAGAATCAGCTACGGTGACACTCTTTTAGGTGATGCTTACAGAAGCTCATACTCAATTTCCACCGATGAATTCAAGAGACTCGTGGAGGGTAAGACTCTTCCCGACGGCTCAAAGATTACCCTTTCGGGTGATCCCTCAACATGGATAAGCGTTATCTCACACGACGGCGCTCTCGGTGACCAGGTAGGTTACGTTTCATCAATGCGTGTTGGCGGCGGTGTTGTATCAGGTAACTATTTCCGAATCACAATTATGGAAGGCAGAATCAGATCCCACTGCTTCTATGTTACCTACACACCCGATAACCAGCAGTAACATATCAAATAGGGATAGTAATATACATATTATAAATAGGTATTTACTTGACAATGAAAAGCAATTAGGTTATACTTTTTGTTGGATAATAAAACATTAAAAATAAAGGAGTTTTTATTATGGCATTAGTAACTACAAAGAAAATGTTCGAAGATGCATACAAGGGCGGCTACGCTATCGGTGCATTCAACGTAAACAACATGGAAATCATCCAGGGTATCACAAGAGCTGCTAAGAAGCACAACTCACCCGTTATCCTTCAGGTTTCCGCAGGTGCAAGAAAGTACGCTTCACACGGTTATCTTGTAGCAATGGTTAAGGCTGCTGCTGAAGAAACAGGTCTTCCCATCGCTCTTCATCTTGACCACGGCCCTGACTTCGAGACATGTAAGTCATGCATCGACGGCGGCTTCACATCAGTTATGATCGACGGTTCACACCTTCCCTACGAAGAGAACGTTGCTCTCACAAAGCAGGTTGTTGATTACGCTCACGCACACGGCTGTGTTGTTGAAGGCGAGCTCGGTCAGCTTGCAGGTATCGAAGACGATGTTAACGTAAGCGAAGAGGATGCAAACTTCACAGATCCCGATCAGGTTTACGATTTCGTTACAAGAACAGGCGTTGACTCACTTGCTATCGCTATCGGTACAAGCCACGGTGCTTACAAGTTCAAGCCCGGTCAGAAGCCCCAGCTCCGTTTCGATATCCTCAAGGCAGTTGAAGAGAAGCTTCCCGGCTTCCCCATCGTTCTTCACGGTGCTTCATCAGTTAACCAGGATGACGTTAAGACAATCAACGCATACGGCGGCGAAATGCCCGATGCTATCGGTATCCCCGAGGATATGCTTCGTGAAGCAGCATCAATGGCCGTTTGTAAGATCAACGTTGACTCAGATATCCGTATCGCTATGACAGCTGCTATCCGTAAGCACTACACAGAGAATCCCAAGCACTTCGATCCCAGACAGTACCTCACTCCCGCAAGAGATGCTATCGAAGGCGTTGTTTCACACAAGATTGAAACAGTTCTCGGCTGTGCAGACAAGGCATAATTGAAAAAATGTTAATGAAACACATCCGACAATAGTCGGGTGTGTTTTTTCTTGACATAAAACCCGTGTAATGTTAAAATGTAAATGAAGTACGGCGGATTTTGAATCAGTAGCCGCCGACCTGAAACGGAGGTATATTTTATGAAAAAAACATTGGCCATTCTTCTTGCTCTCTGTATGCTTTTTGCCTTTGCGGCTTGCGGCGGCGGTGCCGGCTCAAAGAGCAGTGAAAAATTACACGGAACATGGACTCTTTATAACGGTGATACAACGGCAGTCAAGGCGACTCTTGTTATAAACGGTGACGGTACAGGCGTTTACACAACCAGTATTGATTCCAGAGATACCGCGAAGAGCTTTACCTATACTGATAATTCGGGAGTACTCGAGCTCAGCTTTGAGGATGGTACTTCAGCTCAGTGGAGCTACACTCTTGAAGAGGGTGAGCTTACAGTTGGCAATAATACCTTTGTGAAACCCGCTCAGTAATACATAAGAGAAGGTATTTATATGTCAAACAGAATAATTTCAGTTGCTGTTATCGGTGCTCTTTTTCTCGGCCTTCTTTTCGGAATCGGTGCCACAGTACCTGAAAAAAGCATAAAGTACAGAGATCTTGCTTACGGTACTCACGAAAGACAGACTCTCGACCTTAATATCCCCACTGATAACGACGGAGAAATCGGACTTGTCCTTTTCATTCACGGCGGCGGATGGATAGCAGGTGACAAGAGCGGGTACGAAAGAAGCCTTGCGGATGTAAGTGATATTTTCGGCTTCGCAGCGGCGGCTATGAATTACAGATATGTCAGTGAAAGCTCTGACTTGGGTGATATAATGGATGACATTGATGCGGCACTTGCTCTTATCAGGCAGAAGGGCGAAGAAAACGGTGTGAGCATCAATAAGGTGCTGCTTACGGGCGGTTCTGCGGGCGGACATCTTTCTCTTCTCTACGGATATTCGAGAGTTGACGGTGCTCCTATAAAGCCCGTTGCCGTTGTTGATAACTGCGGACTTTCTGATCTTAATGATGAAAATTATTACATCGAAAACGGTCTCGGTACCGATGAGCAGATAGCACTGCTTTTCTCGTGGGCTATAGGCGAAAGCTTTACCTATGAGGAAAGAGCGGAAAAGTACGAGCTTCTTGAGAAGTATTCTCCCAACTACTATATTAATGAGAATACTGTGCCTACGGTTATAAATCACGGTATGAAGGATAATGTGGTGCCCTACAGCAATGCTCTGAGTCTTGATGCGAAGCTTACTGAGTACGGAGTGGTGCATTATCTTAATGCTTATCCCAACTCGGGACACGGCCTTGATGCGGATGAGGAAAATCAGAAAACCGCAACGGAGCTCTTCTACAGCTACTGCGAAACATATCTCAACTAACATTAAAAAGGTACGGATACCGTACCTTTCAGACTGTCGATAAAGTCGCAAGAGCAACGATGCTGAAAAATCCTGTAAATATGTTCTTGAAAATATTTGCACAAAATGTTATAAAAAAATCGTCGGGACATCGAATCCCGACGATTTTGCATCGTTTTGACCTTTTTTCACCCTCTCGGAGTACCATCGTACGCCTTCGGGGTGAAGAAAATGCCATCTTGCAACTTTCTCACCAGCCTGATCAGCTTGTCGAAAATACTTTTTCGACAAGCTGAAAGGTACGGAGACCGTACCTTTTTTCTTATTGACACCGATTAACTCTTATGCTATATTTTACTAAAGGAGTTTTATTATGTTTTATGAGCAGGATTGGCTTATGAAGCAGATACAGATGCTTGTACGCTTCATAGCAAAAACAGTTTTTAAAAAAGATACTGACGAATTCAGCGAGATAATTGAAAGAAGCGCCTCGGGAGCGGATATACTGTATAGAGAATTACTTATTCTTCTCGAAAGCGGAGAAATCTGCAAGGCGGAAAATCATCTTTATGACAGTATTGATGTGAAAAACAAGTACCATCTTGCCGTTGCGATGGACTTTTATGCGAGATTGAATCTTCTTTCTGAGCAAGAGCTTGAAGATGCTGACTTCTCCCGCGAGGAGATAAAGGACGGCATTAAGAATATAACGGCTCTTTTCGGTATGAATTTCACAACGGACTATTTTGATTGACAGAAAGGCGGAAACATTATGGCAAAGAACGAAAATGCGGCTCTTTTCAAGCTCGGATACGGACTTTATGTGGTTACAACAAATGACGGCGAAAAGGATAACGGATGCATCCTCAACTCTGTTATGCAGGTTACAAGCGCACCAAACAGGGTTGCTGTTGCGATAAACAAGCAGAATTATACCCACGATATTGTTATGAAGACAAACAAGCTCAATATCAACTGTATTGCAGAGAGCGCTCCCTTCAGTCTTTTTCAGAATTTCGGCTTCAGAAGCGGCAGAGATACGGATAAATTATCCGACGTTGCCTTTGAGAGAAGCAACAACGGTCTTGCCGTACTCAAGGACAATATAAACGCATATATGTCACTTTGGGTTGAAAGTACTGTTGACCTTGATACCCATACCCTTTTCATCTGCTTTGTAACACAGATGGACGAAATCAGCGAAGAAAGAACAATGACATATACCTATTATCAGGACAATGTAAAGCCCAAGCCCCAGCCTCAGAAGAAAAAGGGCTATGTATGTAAAATCTGCGGCTACGTACACGAGGGAGACGAGCTTCCTGCGGACTTCATCTGTCCTCTTTGCAAGCATCCTGCAAGTGATTTTGAGCCGATTTAACTAACAATGCACGATTCGCAATGCGCAAAACCTCTCCGACACCCTTCGGGTGCCACCTTTTCCTCCAGAAACGGGAACCCTTTTGTCTGCTTCGCAGACATTTCCCCTGACAGGGGAATCTCCTTTCAGGAGAGGCAAGTTTAAGGTTTGCACCTTCGGTGCCATTGCAACGCAATCGCAGGGAGTAAATCGGTGTAGGTAAGGTGCTGACCGCCTATAAAACGAAGTGTACACTTTTTGGTGTGTCCGTATAAAACAAACAAAAAATCCGACTCAGATAAAAAGAGTCGGATTTTTTATATTGACTATATCAGCTTTTCTTGGCGGAATGCTTCTGAAGGCTTGATGAAACCTTCTCCGCGATCGTGCATTGCGAATTGCGAATCGCACATCGTATTATTTATTCTCGAAAATTTCGTTATATCTGTTAATTGAATCCTCGATGATTTTTCTTGCTTCCTCGGGGCCCTTTGCTTCGTCGATTACAGTACTCTTGTTTTCGAGCATCTTATAAACGGAAAAGAAGTGAATCATTTCCTGGAAAATATGAGGAGGAAGCTGATTGATATCAGTATAGCCGTTGTATGTGGGGTCACCTGTGTGGATAGCGATAATCTTATCGTCGGGGTCATTATTATCAAGCATTGAAATAACACCGATGGGGTAGCACTCAACAAGTGACATAGGCTCGATTTCTTCTGAGCAGAGAACGAGAACATCAAGCGGGTCGTTGTCGAGGGCATAGGTACGGGGGATGAAGCCGTAGTTTGCGGGGTAGTGTGTTGAGGTGTGAAGAACTCTGTCAAGACGGAGCATACCTGTCTGCTTGTCGAGCTCGTATTTTGTTTTACAGCCCTTGCCGATTTCAATAACTGCATCGAAACGGTCAACGCCGATTCTCTGGGGGTTAATATCATGCCAAATGTTCATTTTTAGTCCTCCTTGATTTTTTTACTGAGGATATGATATCATAAAGAAAAGAAAATGGCAACAGAAAACGGAGAATTTCGGGAGGCTGTTATGATAAAATTAGTACCTGTCAAGGCGGAAGAAAAGGAAATGTTCCGCAACATCAATCAGAAGTATCTTTATGAAATGACAAACTTTTACCCTGACGTGATGGACGAAGAGGGCAATTACCACTACGGTTATTTCGATGAGTACTTTGTTGACCCGAAAAGGAAGGCGTTTTTCATTTTTAACGATGATACAATGGTCGGCTTTGTGATGATAAATCCTTATTCCGTAATCGGGGGAGAGCCTGACCACACAATGGCGGAGTTTACAATCTTTCCGACCTACAGAAGAAAGGGCTATGCCGCTGAAACTGCAAGACTTATCTTTTCTTTGTACAAAGGAAGATGGGAGATTAAGTACAACGAGAAAAACAAGGCGGCAAAGACTCTCTGGACAGAAGTAACTGCACCTTATAATCCTAGGGTACATCATCTGAATGAGTTTGAAACTGTTTTTGAGTTCAGTGTTATATAAAAAGAAAAAGGTTCTGTGGTCAGAACCTTAATTTTTTTTATAAAGGGTACTGTGGGGATTACTTATCTCTTTTTGTAAACAACCAGCTCCGGATTTTCACCGTTTTCCTCATAGGTACAAACGAGTAAAAAGTCCATATTGGCAACAATGCCGAAGCAACGGTCACCGCCGAATTCACATTCGAGCTGACTGCCGAGATATGTGGCGTTATCATCGAGGAATTTTACAATCTGACCGTTGGGAAGTCGGTATTCAAGATTGACGAAGCTGCCGGGCAACACATTAAGGTTTTCTACCTTGGGCAAGCCCTCGATGTGAAGCAGGGCATTGAACTCGCATATAAGCTGATTCTTGAATTCTTCAAACCCTTCTTTTCCGCCAAGCTCCTTGTATTTCTCAAAAAAATCAAGGGTATATTCACCGTCGGCATAACACCAGCTGCAGTAATCCTCGTTAAAAGCGCCGTCCTTTTCATGGCTGATATTGCTGTCATCAACAGGCATACCGCAACATTTACAGACAAGCTGTCTCGGTGAGCCGAGCAGTGTGTTGATTGAAACGTCAAAGAGCTCTGAGAGAAGCTTTAATGCTTCGGTATTAGGAACGGTTTCACCTGTTTCCCATCGGGAGACTGCCTGACGGGTTACGAATACCTTTTCCGCAAGCTCTTCCTGCGACAGACCTGCTTTAGTTCTCAGGTCGAGAATAATATCCTTTGTTTCCATAAAATTATCACCTCGGTATTATTATAATACGGGATGTTTACTCTTACAAGCAACCTGTTGTTGCTGTTCCTGAAAGCTTCACAAAAAAGAAAAAGGGTTCTACTCTCGTAGAACCTCGTTTTTCGTGGCGCGCTGTAAGGGATTTTGTCCCGCGCTACCGCGCTATCGCCTCGATTCGCCTTCGGCTCATCTCTTCCTCTTGCGGTGCCCGAAAGTTTTTACGGCTTGGAGCGCCTAAAACTTTCGACCGCTGCGCCATCCTCACCTCGCTGCTTCTCCCACTGGGAGCGCTTCGGTGACGATGCCCCGTCGGCGAAAACAGTCCGCCGGACTGTTTTCTTCCGCTTCGCTCCCTCCTTGTTCGAATCCCTCTCAAAGTCTCATAAAAAAGAAAAAGGGTTCTACTCTCGTAGAACCTCGTTTTTCTTATGGCGCGCTGTAAGGGATTTTGTCCCGCGCTACCGCGCTATCGCCTCGATTCGCCTTTGGCTCATCTTCGTTGCCACGTCAGCGAAAACAGTCCCCCGGACTGTTTTCTTCCGAAATCCTTCGGATTTCTCCTTCCTTGTTCGAATCCCTTTTAAAGTTCTACATAAAAGAAAAAGGGTTCTACTCTCGTAGAACCTCATTTTTCTTATGGCGCGCTGTAAGGGATTCGAACCCCTGACCTTCTGGTCCGTAGCCAGACACTCTATCCAGCTGAGCTAACAGCGCATTGCTTTTCAACTGCCCAAGTATATTATCATAATCAACAGACATTGTCAATAGTTTTTTTGAAAAAGTTCATATATTTTGCTCATTTCTTTTGTGCGGCTTGACAAAAAATTAAGCGGAGGATATATTTTATATAAAGTTTTTTGCGAGGTGACAATATGCTTTTCCGCGTTCCTTCCTATTATAACTCCTTTAAGTGTATAGCCGATAAGTGTACCGATAACTGCTGTATCGGTTGGGAGATTGATATCGACACTGATACGGCTGAGTATTATAAATCCGTAGGCGGCGATTTCGGCAAGCGTCTTTGTGAAAATATCAGCGAGGAAAACAGCTTTATTCTCAAGGGGGAGAGATGTCCCTTTTTAAATGAAAAGAACCTTTGCGATATTATCATAAACTGCGGCGAAGAGCATCTTTGTCAGATATGCCGAGACCACCCCAGATATTTCGAGTGGTACGGTGACATAAAAGAGGGCGGCATCGGACTTTCTTGTGAGGAGGCTGCAAGGCTTATACTCACCGATGATGCATGTACCTTTGCCGAGGGCCTTACCGACGAAGAAGAGGAGCCTGTTGACGGTGAGCTTTTTTTCGTACTGCTTAAAGCCCGTGCTGAGCTTTTCGCGGAGCTTGACAGTGAGGTGACACTGAAGGAAAAGCTTGTATACCTTCTTGATTATGCGGAGCGGCTTCAGTTTTACATCGATAACAGAGAAACCGATGGGGAGTATATACCCTCTGACGGTGTAAAAGAAGCGGATATCGGGGATATAGTCTCACTTTATTCCGACTTTGAGCCTATCGACGGTAGCTGGGAG
>JAFZFT010000118.1 GCA_017555765.1 Clostridia bacterium
GCGTAATCTTGCGTGGCGGTAAAGAAGCTATCAACTCTAATAAGGCGATGACCGCTATTATGCGTAAAGCTGTTGCTTCAGCGGGTCTGCCTGAAAACTGTATTCAGCTTGTGGAAGACACTTCACGCGACAGTGCAGTGGCACTTATGAAAATGAACGACTACGTTGATGTACTCATTCCCAGAGGCGGTGCAGGTCTTATAAAATCCTGCGTTGCCAATGCTACAGTGCCTGTAATCGAAACAGGTACGGGTAACTGCCATATTTATGTTGACAAAGATGCTGACCTTGATATGGCTGCGGATATTATCTTTAACGCCAAAACTTCAAGACCCAGTGTCTGCAATGCCTGCGAAAGTCTTGTTATTCACCGCGATGTGGCTGAAAAGGCTCTGCCTTTAATCAAGGCTAAGATTGACGAAAAAAATGTGATTATCCACGGTGACGAGGAAACTGCAAAAATCATATCTGATGTTATAATTGCTACAGAAGAAGACTATGCTAAAGAGTATCTCGCTTATGAAATCAGCATTAAAATTGTTGGTGATATAGACGAAGCTATTGAGCATATTATGAGATATACAAGCTCTCACAGTGAATGCATTGTGACCGACAACTATTTTGCACAGAAGAAATTCACTTCTCAGGTGGATGCGGCGGCAGTGTATGTCAATGCATCAACAAGATTTACCGATGGCGGAGAGTTTGGCTTCGGTGCAGAGATAGGCATATCAACTCAGAAGCTTCACGCAAGAGGCCCTCTCGGGTTGCCTGAGCTGACAAGTATGAAATATATAATTTCAGGTGAGGGGCAAGTAAGATAATCATTGCGCTTTGGTTACTTTTGGGCGATAGCAAAAGTAACGCCTGCCCGGCGAGGGCGAATCAATCATTTCGGGTGATGCTATGAAAAAAAAGAAACGCTCAAAACCAAATCTTATAGTCGGTCTTTTGGTGCTGGCTCTTGCTCTTGTGGGCTGTGTGGCTGTGGCTATTACCGCCTTGCAGGGGATAGATAAAACTATCAGCGATAAAAATGCGGAAAAATACGGAGCTTATGAAAAATTTATTGCACCTGTTATAATGAATGACCCGGATACCTTTGACGATGTAACAGTTGCAGATCCCGAGCAATTGGTGAGTATTGCTATATGGTCTGTTCTCGACAGTAATCCCGAGCCGGATAAATATGAATACACAGACGCCGGAATGATTTTGCCCGAAAAGGAGGTTGAAGAAAAATTCAGTTCTCTTTTCGGTGATGAAATAAAAATCACCCACTCAAATGTTGATGGTGGCGGTATTGATTTCAGATACAGCGAAAAAAAGAAGGCTTATGTCATTCCGATTACGGGCATTACGCCTATTTATACACCTAAGGTAACTCAGGCAAAAGAAAGAGCCTCAACCGTTGAGCTTACAGTCGGGTATCTTTATTCCGCTGATTGGCAGCAGGACAGTCAGGGAAATATGACTGCGCCCGAGCCGGGGAAGTATATGAAAATTACCCTCGGTATCAATGGTGACGGCACATATTTCGTCAGAGCTATTCAGAAAATAAGTGATTAAATCGTGTAATTTATGTTAATGTTTTTTGTAAAATGTTGACTTTTAATTTAAAAAATTATATTATAGTATATGTAGAGGTATTTTTTGACACATTGTCTATATTTTGTGGCAAAGAGTATAACGGAATCAGAATCCTTCAGGAGGTAAAACATGAAAAAAGTAACAAAAAAACACCTTATAATTATGTTCGTTGTTGCTGTGTTAGCTACAGTTATGGCTTTCTGCGTATCAGCAGCGGATGAAAACTTGGGCGTATACAATTGTCCTGATTGTAAATTAAAGGTGGACGCTACTTACGGTGAGGTTATTGAGCCTCAGTGCGAATCCTACGGTTACACACCGGTTATTTGTCCCATTTGTAAATATGAATTTAAGGAAGCAAAAGTAGTTGCTAAACTCGGACACAGCGAAACAGTAAAAGAGTATGTTCTTGACGAAACAGGTGCATATTATCAGAAAAATCTTCGTTGTGGAAGAAGCGGTTGTAACTATGGTTTAAAAGAGACTATAGTTGAACTCAGAGCAGGTGCAGAAGTAAAATACTGTAAAGTATCATTTACAAATGACTTTGTTGCAGTGAAATTTGAAGACGACGGCTTCTGTTCATACACAACACTTGTTAAAAGCGACGACCCTGAAACACTTGATGTAGATGAAAGCATCGGTGCATACAAGTCAGATACAGAAGTGAAGTATATTGAATATCCTGCAAAAGATTCATCAGTTGTTGTAACTCCCAAAGCAAAGCCTGTTCGTCTTGCTGACAGAGTTTTTGGTGAATATACTTTCAAGGGTTGGTTAACTAAGGAAGAAATCAGTCAGATCTATGCAGAGAGCAATCTGATGCCTATAGACTTATCTTATGATGCAAATGAAATTTTCAAGAATGATATTTCATACGATCAGACAAATAAGCAGTTTGTATATCCTACAGTTTACAAAGGTCAGGATTATTTCGATGCCCTTTCAAGAGCTGCGCAGGAAAAAACAAGCGCTGAAAAAGCTTCTGTTGTAATTACTGCTGATACACCTGCTGATTATAGTCTTTATGCTATTTTCAATGCAGAAACAAACCTCAGACATGAAGTAACCTTCCATAAATACAACGGTGAGCCCATAAAGACTTATTATGTTCCTCACGGTGCTACAATAACCTTTGATAAAGATACTCCCAAAAAACCTTCAAATGCAGAGTATAATTACGAGTTTGCTTGTTGGGTAGTTTATGGTACTGAAAAAGAAGTCAGCAACGGACATAAGGTTTATCCCGTTTATGACAGCATCCATGTTGAACCGTATTTCGATTACACAATAAGACAGTACACCTTTAAGTATTACAAAACAGGCGGTAAGGA
>JAFZFT010000119.1 GCA_017555765.1 Clostridia bacterium
ATGTTAGTTTTTCTTCTTTACTATGACTTCTGTTTGTTCCGCCTTTTGGTCTTCCCATTTCTTTCATCTCCTTTTTCTCTATCTTAACATAAAAAATGATGGCAGACACTTTTTTGTGTCTACCATCATTATATCATTTCAACCTCTCGGCACCACCTTTTATTTTTGGCGGAGAGTCAGGGATTCGAACCCTGGGTGAGTTTCCCCACACAGCATTTCGAGTGCTGCACCTTCGACCACTCGGACAACTCTCCGTATTGCTCAGCTATTCTATCAAATAGCCGTCAATTTGTCAAGTAAATTTTAGTCTGCTTTTGCTTATTTATTGAAAAATACACTTGCTCATTTTATTTATTTATGTTAAAATATATTGATTATTAAAGTGAGGTACTATGCCATGATTATATTAGGCATTGATCCGGGCTATGCTATAGTCGGATACGGTGTTATTGATTACAGAAATAATCATTTTAATGTTATTGATTACGGTGCAATACTTACCGATGCAAAAACGCCCTTCAATGAGCGTCTTGAAAAGATATTTGATCAGCTCAGCTGTATTATCGAAAAGTACTCTCCCGAAGCAATGAGTCTTGAAAAGCTCTTTTACAACAATAACGCTAAAACTGTTATTGATGTAAGTCAGGCGAGAGGTGTTATTATGCTTGCCGCACAGAAAAAAGGCTTGAAGGTCTTTGAGTATACTCCGCTTCAGGTTAAGCAGAGCGTAGTAGGATACGGCAGAGCGGAGAAAAAGCAGGTGCAGGAAATGACGAGGCGTATACTCGCACTCGAAAAGGTACCAAAGCCCGATGATACCGCCGATGCACTTGCCATGGCAATATGCCACGCTCATTCCAGCGGCTCACTTTCGCTTACAGGCAATATGAAAATCAGAAAGGGGATTTAAACCGTGTTTTATTCTCTTACAGGTGAACTCATAAAAAAAGGAACAGGCTTTGCCGTTATTGAATGCGGCGGAGTAGGTTTCTTCTGCAATACATCAAATACAACTCTCTATGATATATCGGGAGAAAAGAAGGTAACACTTTTTACTCATCTCAATGTCCGCGAGGATGCAATGGATCTTTTCGGATTTTCTACCGAAACTGAGCTTCAGTGGTTCAGAATGCTGATTTCTGTTAACGGTGTAGGCCCTAAGGCGGCTCTTGCAATTCTTTCCGAGCTTACTCCTGACAGACTTGCACTTGCAATTTCTGCCAACGATGTGAAAATGATAAAGGCTGCGCCCGGAATCGGCCCTAAGATTGCACAGAGAATTATCCTTGACCTTAAGGATAAAGTCAGTGCTTATGCAACTGATAACGGCATTGAAGATATAGCTAAGATATCCGCCGCGAAGGATATGCCCAATGTCAGCGAAGCGGTTGCCGCGCTTACTATGCTCGGTTATAGTCAGGCTGATGCTTCCGTTGCCGTAAGTCAGATTGATCCCTCACTTTCAGTTGAGGATATAATCAGACAAGGCCTTAAAATTTTATCAAAACAGTAAGGTGAAAGTATATGGAATTTGAAGAAAGAATTGTTGCTCCGGGGCTTATTGGTGCAGACAGTGACATAGAAACATCTCTGCGCCCGAAGGTGCTGAGTGATTATATTGGTCAGGATAAGGCAAAAGAAAACCTTGAGGTTTATATAAAGGCCGCCAAGGGCAGAGGGGAAAGCCTTGATCACGTACTTCTTTATGGCCCTCCGGGACTCGGTAAGACTACTCTTGCGGGTATCATCGCAAACGAAATGAATGTTAACTTCAGAGTTACATCAGGTCCTGCAATTGAAAAGCAGGGTGACCTTGCGGCGCTTCTTACCAATCTTAACGAAGGCGACGTACTTTTCATAGATGAAATTCACCGCCTCAACAGAAGCGTTGAGGAAGTGCTTTATCCCGCTATGGAGGATAATGCTCTTGATATAATCATCGGCAAGGGACCCTCCGCACGCTCAATCAGACTCGATTTGCCGAAGTTTACTCTTGTAGGTGCTACAACAAGAGCGGGTCAGCTTTCAGCACCCCTCAGAGACCGTTTCGGTGTTATACTCCGCCTTGAGCTTTATACACCCGAGCAGCTTGCACAGATTGTAACAAGAAGTGCGGGAATCCTCGGAATTGAAATTGATAAATACGGTGCACTTGAGATTGCTTCACGCTCAAGAGGTACTCCTAGAATCGCAAACAGACTTCTCAAGAGAGCAAGAGACTTTGCAGAGGTTAACGGTCAGGGCGTTATCAGTGAGGAAATTGCTGATTATGCTCTTGAAAAAATGGAAATTGACCATATCGGACTTGACTCTATCGACCGCTTGCTGCTTTCAACAATGATTAACAGCTATGGCGGCGGTCCCGTCGGACTTGAAACAATTGCTGCTGCAATAGGTGAAGAGGCGGTTACTATCGAGGATGTTTACGAGCCGTACCTTATGCAGATAGGTTTCCTCGGAAGAACACCGAGAGGACGTGTTGCCACACCTGCCGCTTACGAGCATCTCGGAATACCTATGAAGGGCCAGCAGAAACTTTTTTAAAACGAAAGGATGAACGATTCTATGAGATATACCAAGGATTGGAAGGATTATGAGCTTATAGACTGCTCCTGCGGTGAAAGACTTGAGCGTTGGGGTGATATCGTACTTATCAGACCTGACCCTCAGGTTATCTGGAAGACAGAGAAGAAAAATCCTTTGTGGAAGAAAGCTAATGCCTGCTACCACAGATCGAAGACTGGTGGCGGCTCTTGGGAAATCAGGAGCAAAATGCCTGATTTCTGGAGCATCGGATACAAGGATATGACCTTCAATATTAAAACAATGGGATTTAAGCATACAGGCCTTTTTCCTGAACAGGCAGTAAACTGGGATTATACAAGAGAGCTCATAAAAAAAGCAGGCAGACCCGTTAAGGCGCTTAACCTTTTTGCTTATACAGGCGGTGCTACAGTTGCACCTCTTATGGAAAACGCTCAGGTTGTGCATGTTGATGCTTCAAAGGGTATGGTTGCCTGGGCAAAAGAAAATGCAGTGTCCTCAGGTGTTGCAGATAGAAATGTAAGATGGATTGTTGACGATTGCATAAAGTTTGTACAGAGAGAAATCCGCAGAGGAAACAAGTACGATATTATCATTATGGACCCGCCCTCATACGGCAGAGGTCCCGGCGGTGAAGTGTGGAAGCTTGAAGATGAGGTTTATAACTTTGTTGAGCTTTGCAGTGAGCTTTTATATGAGGATTCACTTATGATGCTTATCAATTCCTATACTACAGGTTTATCCGCTTCTGTAATGGAGTATATTCTCGGCTCCGTTATCAAAAAGAAGTTTGGTGGTAAAGTGTCCTCATCTGAAATCGGACTTCCCGTTACCGAAACCGGAATGGTGCTTCCTTGCGGTGCATCTGCAATATGGGAAAAATAACAGAGGTAATAATGGAAAATTATATTGAATTCAAAGATGTTTCGTTTGCCTATATCGACGAGTACGATAGTACTACTGAAAATGAAACAGTTATTGACAACTTATCCGTCAGCATAACCAAGGGCGATTTTGTTTGCGTACTCGGTCACAACGGTTGCGGAAAATCTACCTTTGCCAAGCTTTGTAACGCTATTGAGGTACCGCTGAGTGGCAAGGTTTATGTTGACGGAATAGATACCTCGGACGATGACAGACTTTATGATATACGTCGTAAGGTCGGTATGGTTTTTCAAAATCCCGACAATCAGATTGTTGCAACAATTGTTGAGGATGATGTAGCCTTCGGTCCTGAAAACTTAGGGGTGGAGCCTTCTGAGATTCGTGTAAGAGTTGACGAGGCACTCAGACAGGTTGAAATGTATGATTTCCGTCTCTCCGAGCCTCATAAGCTCTCGGGCGGACAGAAGCAGAGGGTTGCAATTGCAGGCATTATTGCTATGCAGCCTGAATGTATTATTCTTGACGAATCTACTTCCATGCTTGACCCTAGAGGCAGGCGTGAGGTGATAAAAACTGTTAAAAAGCTCAACGAAGAGCAGGGCATAACAGTTATATTCATAACTCATTACATGGATGAGGCTGTTGAGGCGGACAGAGTTATTGTTATGGATGACGGTAAAATAGTCCTTGATGGTACTCCGCGTGATGTTTTTGTACACATAGATGAGCTTAAAGAAATCGGACTTGATGTTCCCGAGGCAACAGAGCTTACGGCTATGCTTATAAAAGAAGGTGTTTCACTCAGAGAGGATATCCTCGATGTTGAAGAGCTCTTCGATTCAGTTGTTAAACTTATGGAGGAAAAAAGTTGAACAGTACCTTGCTTGAAACAAAGAATCTGACATATGTATATTCCAAGGGCACGTCATCTCAGGTTCACGCTATCAGGGATATATGTCTTAAAATAGAAAAAAGTGAGCTGGTGGGCGTTATAGGTCATACCGGTTCAGGTAAGAGTACTCTGATTCAGCATCTAAACGGTCTTCTCAAGGGTACGTCAGGTACAGTATTGCTTGATGGTAAGGATATTTGGGAGAAGAAGAGTGATATCAGAAAGGTACGCTTCAGAGTAGGTGTATGTTTCCAATATCCCGAATATCAGCTTTTCGAGGACACTGTTTATAAGGATATAGCTTTCGGTCCTACAAATATGGGTCTTGACCGTGACGAGATAGATAGGAGAATCCGTGAGGTTATATATTATGTAGGTCTCGATGAAAGCTATCTTGAAAAATCTCCCTTTGATCTTTCAGGAGGAGAAAAAAGAAGAGTTGCAATTGCGGGTGTTATGGCTATGCAGCCTGAAATACTCATTCTTGATGAGCCTTGTGCGGGTCTTGATCCCAAGGGCAGAGAAACTATTCTTTCAATGATAAAGGATTATCGCGAAAAGACCGGCTCAACCGTGCTTTTTGTTTCTCACAGTATGGAGGATATATCGAAAATTGCAACCAAGGTTCTTGTTATGAATGAGTCCCGACTTGCGTATTACGATACTGTTGATGAGGTTTTCCGCCATGCGGATGAGCTCAGAAATATGGGTCTTAATATACCTCGTCTTACAAAGCTTTTCCTTATGCTCAGGGAAAAAGGTTATGATGTGAATACAAATGTGTACACGTTAGAAAAGGCAAAGCAGGAGCTTCTTGCACTTTTGAGCAAAGGAGGTACCGATAAATGATTTCTGATATTACAATAGGTCAGTATTATAAAGGTAACTCTTTTATCCATAAGCTTGACGCCCGGGCAAAAATACTTCTTACAGTACTTTTCATCGCAATGATATTTATGTGTAAGAATTTTCTTTCCCTCGGTCTTACTTTTGTTTTTGTTGTTTTATCAGTACTGTTGTCGGCAGTGCCGGTAAAAATGTATCTTAAAAGCCTTAAGCCGATAATACCGATTGTTATTTTTACAGCGGTTCTTAATATGCTTTACACCGGTGGAGAAACTGTACTTTACAGCTTCTGGAAAATTACACTTACCGCCGAAGGACTGACTACTGCGGCTTTCTTTGCGGCAAGAATTGTTCTTATTATAATTTCAAGCTCAATTCTTACCTATACTACAGTACCGACAATGCTTACCGATGCAATTGAAAAGCTTCTCAGTCCATTGAAGGTGTTTAAAATTCCCGTGCACTCTCTTGCGATGATGATGACTCTTGCCCTCAGATTTATCCCCACACTTATTGAGGAAATCGGCAAGATTACCAATGCACAGAAGGCGAGAGGTGCGGATTTTGAAAGCGGTAAGCTTTTACAGAGAATCAAAGCTATTATTCCTATTATAATTCCGCTTGTTGTTTCCTCCTTCAGACGAGCCGCTGAGCTTGCTGATGCAATGAACTGCAGATGCTACACGGGAGGGAACACAAGAACAAGAATGAAGCAGATGAAATTCTGTTTCAAGGACTTTGTTTCATTATTAGTTTTTTGTATAGGAATAGCAGGTGTTGTACTTCTTAACATTAAATTCGGAGCAGTAATCTGATTATGATTAGAAATATTAAGCTTACTTTACGCTTTAACGGAAGTGAATTTCATGGGTGGCAGATTCAGGAAAACGCTGAAACTGTTCAGGAATGTACCGTTAATGCAATTGAAAGAATAATCGGAAGCAGAGTGACTCTTAACGGCTGCAGCAGAACAGACAGCGGAGTACATGCTAATATGTTTTGCTGTAATTTCAGAACCGAAAAACAAATTGACTGTAAAAAACTGATGCGCGGACTTAATGCCGTACTACCTGACAGTATTTCTGTTTACGGTTGCGAAGAGATGCCTTGTGAGTTTCACAGCCGATTCGACTGTAAAGGAAAAGAGTATATATATAAGATATGGAACAGTGAAGCTAAAAATCCTTTTATGAAGAATTTAGCATTACATTATCCTTATAAGCTTGATGCTGAAATGCTCAATACTCAGGCGGCGGATTTTGTTGGCACTTATGATTTTTCGGCTTTCTGTTCAAGTGGTACCGATGTCGAAGATAAAACCAGAACTGTATATTCCTGCAAGGTAACCCGTGAGGGCAATATGGTTGTATTTTCAGTAAAGGGAGACGGCTTCCTTTACAATATGGTACGCATAATGGTGGGAACTCTTCTTGATATAAACTCAGGAAAAATTGAGAAGGGGACTATTCGTGATATAATTCTCAGCAAGGACAGAAAACGTAGCGGAATAACCGCTAAGGCTGAAGGGTTATATCTTAACGAGGTATATTACGATGAAAAAGAGGTGATGAGGTGAAGAAGGCAGATACTGACGTAAAGGAGAAAAAGTCCGGCAAGAAGTTTAAGAAAAAATCAAAAAAGAAAAAGCTGATTACTCTGATTGTTTTTCCTTTGGTGATTGCTGTTTTGACCGGTATAACATATATCTGCGGCGGTTTTGAGGCAATAGACTACTTTCTTTTTTACAGACACCGTGTTATAGATCAGAGCGTAATTTCTGACGGAAGCTTTCCCGTGAATTTTTCGGGCGGTGATATTATAACTGCTGAGAATATCTCGTCAAAGGTAGCTGTACTAAATAAAAATCTTCTTACATGTGTATCCTATAAGGGTAGGGTGCTGTATACTGAAAATTTGTCATTTGTCGAACCTCAGATGGTGACAGATGGAAAATACGGTGTTGTATTTGATCGAGGCTCAGACGGCTTTTTGATATTCAACGCATACGGAATAGTTTATCGCGGTACTGTTGAGGACGGAAGAAGCATAATAACTGCTGATGTTGATAGCAAGGGTAATGTTGTTTTTTCAACAAAAAGTAACGATGCGGCTTGTCGCGTTTATATGATTGATAAATACGGTGAGATTAAATACATATGGTCTTGTGCTGAAAACTATGTTGTAAGTATGGATATTGCCAAGGATTCTGAGAAGATTGTCTGCGGTGCTATCGGTGCATATGACTATGAGATATTTACAGATATTTATGTGCTTGATATCTATTCGGATGAGGTCGTTTCACAGTACAGAGCGGAAAACTCCGCTTGCGTAGAGGTTATGTATGTTAATGGCGGAAAGGATAAAATAGTACTTAACTGTACTGATAAAAGACTTGTTTTTGATGTTAACAATGACGGCGTTCTTGATGGTCATCCGTCGGTTACAGCATTCAAGGGCGATATTGTACTTATGGATTCTGATGCTCTCGGTAATACAACCGTCCTTACGGGTAGATATAATTCACAAGGCACAAAGGAGCTAATGCTTTACGATAAGGATAATAATATTGTTTTTTCCGGAAACGTTGAAGCAGAGGTTATATCAGTACTCTGTGCAGGTAATAAAGTGTACTGTCTTACCGAAAACAGTATATTGACATACAACAAGGATGCGGAGAAAAATACTGAATTCAGTTGTGAAGCATTCGGTGAAGGCCTTGTTGAGCTCAGAGGAAAGATACGTTATTACTCATCAAAAAGCATTAAAAATGGTTTTTAATAAATTTTTATTGTGTAATTCTGAAATGTGTGATATAATAATTCATCATTCTCAAAATATCATATTTTGAATGGAGGTAATTTATGAGTTATATTGATGTTATATTGCTTGCCATAATAGGAATTGTTGTTTTTATTTCTGTTAAAAGCGGATTTTTCAAAACACTTTTCGATCTTGTCGGATATATAGTGGCAGTAGTAGTGGCTAAAAGTGTTTCACTTATTCTTGCAAAGAATGCTTTTGATACTTTTATCAGAGGTGGAGCTGAGGAGTATCTTAACTCGGTTGTTTCTGAAATCACTACAGAGCAGCTTCCTGAGCAGACAGACAGGGTTGTTTCCTCGATACCCGATGGTTTAAGAGGCTTGCTTAATGTAGTGGGCTTTACTGAGGAAAAAATCGCTGATCAGATTTCTACCATTGAGACCAGTGGCCAAAATATGGTGACAGATTTAATGGATAATGTCATTGAGCCTATCGGTGTTGGCATTATGCAGTTCCTGATATTTATTATCTTAGGAATTGTTCTTCTTGTTGCAGCTAAAATCATAGTAAGCCTTCTCAATAAAATAGTTAAGAAGCTTCCTGTTATAAAGAGATTCAACTCTTTACTCGGTGGCATTATCGGTTTTATTAAGGGTGTTGTGCTTGCGTCGGTTTTTGCAGGTGCGCTCGGTGTTATTGCTTCCACGTCGGATAATCAGGGATTAATAGATGCGGTAAGCAATTCGGCTATTCTCAATTTCTTTACCGGTATAATCGGTAATTTCAGTTTTTAAAATTAAGGAGTATTTACAATGATTAAAAGTCTTTTTAAAGGTTGTCTTACAATACCGAATCTTCTTTCAGTTATAAGAATTGCATTAATTCCTGTTTTTGCAGTGTTATTTTATAATGATCAGAAGGTTATTGCTGTTATTATTCTTGCTCTTTCAGGTTTAAGTGATCTTTTTGACGGTAAAATTGCAAGAAAGTTCAATCAGGTAAGTGAGCTTGGTAAAATTCTTGACCCCGTTGCCGATAAGCTTACACAGATTACAATTGCTGCTATGCTTCTTATTGATTTCCTTGGTGCAGAAAACAAGGTTGTAAATGCTTGCGGTTGGGTATTTGTTGTTTTCCTTGTTAAGGAAGCTGTTATGATTGTTGGCGGTCTTGTTATGATTCTTATGAATATCAAGCCCGGCGCTGCGGAAATCTGGGGCAAGCTTGCAACTGTTGTTTTCTATGTCAGCATGACTATTATTATCGCTGTTGGTCCTGAAGTGGGCGCATTCAATGAAATGCTTGGCTTTACACTTCCTAACTGGACAACAGGTGTTCTTGTTATTCTTTGTGCAATTATGACTATGTGCGCATTCTTCAGCTATATGCCCGAAACCTTCAGACAGTTCAAGGAACATTTTGACGAGAAGAAGGCAGAAAAAGCAGGCAAATAATTAGCGTATACCAGTAATTATCCAAGGAGATTCATATGAATAAAATGATTTGCTCAAGATGCAAAAAGCGTCCTGCTGTGATTTTTATTTCAAAAATCATAGATGGCAAGACTGTCCCTGAGGGACTTTGCATAAATTGTGCTATGGAAATGAATATCGGCCCCATCAAGCAAATGATGGAGCAGATGGGCATAACCGAGGAAGATGTTGACTCAATCAGTGAGCAGTTCAGCAATATGTTCCCGAATTCAGATGAAGACGGCGGATTCGAAAGCGGCGGCTCACCTACAATGCCCTTTATGCAGGGACTTTTTGGTGACTTACAGAAGGGACTCTCTCTTCGTGACGATTCAGCTGAAAGCAAAACCTCTTCCGATAGCGGTACTGCCGATGAGCCTAAAAAAGGCAAAAAGGACAGAAAAAAGAAAGATAAAAAACGTAAGTTCCTCTCTCTTTACTGTACCGATCTTACACAGAAGGCGAGAGAAGGGAAAATTGATAATATAATAGGCAGGGACAAAGAGCTTTCGAGAGCTATACAGATTCTATGCAGACGCTCAAAGAATAACCCATGTCTTATAGGCGAACCCGGTGTAGGTAAAACAGCTATTGCTGAGGCTCTTGCTCAGAAGATTGTCAAGGGTGAGGTTCCTGCAAAGCTTGCCGACAAAGAAATTCATCTTCTTGACCTTACCGCACTTGTTGCGGGTACTCAATTCCGCGGTCAGTTCGAAAGCAGAATCAAGAATCTTGTTGATGAGGTCAAGGACAATGGAAATATTATCCTCTTTATTGATGAGATACACAACCTCGTTGGTACAGGTGACGCTGAAGGCTCAATGAATGCTGCGAATATTCTTAAGCCTGCACTTTCAAGGGGCGAGATTCAGGTTGTCGGTGCAACTACCTTTACCGAGTACAGAAAGCATATCGAAAAGGATGCGGCTCTTGAGAGACGCTTCCAGCCTATCAAGATAGAGGAACCCTCAATCGAGGACGCTACTGCTATACTTTTAGGTATTAAAAAGTACTACGAAAACTATCATCGTGTAAGAATCAGCGATTCTCTTGTGAAGAAAGCGGTTGTTCTTTCAGAAAGATATATTACAGACCGTTTCCTTCCTGATAAGGCGATAGACCTTCTTGATGAGGCTTGTACTTGTGCCAACCTCAGAAATAAGGCGATAAGTGACCTTGAAATCAGCGAAAGACGCCTTGCAGAACTTAAGGCTGATGAGGAAGACCTTATGGATGATACCGAAGCAATGGATTACGAGGCTATTGCCAAGGTTAAGAGTGATATCGTACTTTGTGAGAATAACATCAATAATCTGACTGATGCCGCTAATGATAATGCGGTAACTGAGGAAGATATTGCCAAGGTTATTGAGCTCTGGACGGGTGTACCCTCAAGCAAGGTTATCGAAAGTGATCTTAAAAAGCTTGCGGGACTCGAAGAAAAGCTCAGAAGTAAGGTTATAGGCCAGGATGATGCCATCAATGTAATTGCGGCAGCAATAAAGAGAAGCCGTGTGCAGATAAGCCCCCGCAGAAGACCTGCATCATTTATATTTGTAGGTCCCACAGGTGTAGGTAAAACCGAGCTTGTAAAACAGATTTCCAATGAGCTTTTCAGCACTCCTGAAACACTCATCAGACTTGATATGTCCGAGTTTATGGAAAAGCACTCTGTTTCAAGAATTATAGGCTCACCTCCGGGTTATGTAGGCTACGATGAAGCGGGTCAGCTTACTGAAAAAGTACGCAGAAAGCCCTATTCCGTTATTCTCTTTGATGAAATCGAGAAGGCTCATCCTGATGTAATGAATATACTTCTTCAGATACTTGACGAGGGCAGAATTACCGATGCGCAGGGCCGTACCGTAAACTTTGAAAACACAGTAATTGTAATGACTTCCAATGCAGGTAGTGAGCGTAAGGGCAGTGCAATCGGTTTCGGGAAGGAAAAGGGAGATGCAACAAGAGATAAGATAATGAAGGCTCTTTCAGAATTCCTCAGACCCGAGTTTCTCGGCAGAGTTGACGAAATCGCGGTTTTCAATTATCTTACTGTTGATGACTTCAAAAAGATTGCTGTACTTCTTCTTGAAGAGCTTGCTCAGTCAATTGCAGAAAAGGACATCACCTTCAAGTGGAGTGACTATGTACCCGGATATCTTGCAACGAAGGCTCACGGCGGACAGCGTGGAGCAAGAGATTTACGCAACCTTATCCGTAAGGAGATAGAGGACGGAATAGCCAATATTATTATAGATAATATTGATTCAGATCTTTCCGCTATTGCTGCTGAGGTTAAGGATGAAAAAATCGTTCTTTCATCACTTTAATAAATTTTGGAAAAACTTAAGATTTTTTCTTAAAAACACTTGACATTGCAACGTTGATTGTATATAATAGTCAACGTTGCAAAACTACGCGGGTGTAGTTCAATGGTAGAATCCCAGCCTTCCAAGCTGGTCGCGTGGGTTCGATTCCCATCACCCGCTCCAAAGTTAATATATGCGCTTGTAGCTCAGTTGGATAGAGCAACTGCCTCCTAAGCAGTAGGTCAGGGGTTCGAGCCCCTTCAAGCGCGCCAGTAGGTGGTGGATATAGCTCAGTTGGTTAGAGCGCCAGGTTGTGGCCCTGGAGGTCGTCGGTTCGAATCCGATTATCCACCCCATTTATTTTTTATATAGGGATGTCGTCAAGCGGTAAGACACAACACTTTGACTGTTGCATTCGTAGGTTCGAATCCTGCCATCCCTGCCAGAAAACAAAACGGCGCCCTTGTGGTGCTGTTTTTGTTTTTCTCGATAAGTTGATAGAGCAGGATTTGAAGTAGGAGCGGTAGTGAATCGATGTCCGGTGGACATCGAGAGCCGCGAATGACCGAAGCCGCGCAGTTCGCGGCAAGAGTCGAATCCTGCCATCCCTGCCACATAAGAGAACGAAAGTTATGATACCAAAGGCATTGCAACTTTCGTTCTTTTTCTTTGTCTCAAAACCATTGTGGCATAATGGTTTTTGACAGTATGGCGGAAAGATTAGTTTCATTGTATCAAAATTAAACACACATAAGTCGAGGTTGCGTGATTCCAACCCACCTATTTTTTTACACTCAAAAATCACAATGAAACTTTTCTCAAAAGAATAATTTCATTGTAACCGAGATTAGTTTCATTGTGGAAGAAAAGTTTCATCGTGAAAAAGAATAGTTTCATCGTAGATTTTATTGCTATAAATCTTGATTTGTGGTAAAATAAATTAAACAAAGACAAGGAGAACAATTATGGGTTTATTTGATATCTTTAAGAAAAATACAAATCAGAATCCGACACAAAAATGTTCGGAATGTTTTCGACCCGTCAAGGGATATGTTTTACAATTAAACAACAAACCCTATTGTCAAGAATGTTACAACCGAAAGATATCCATTTTTCAGCAAACTTCTGACCAGTCTCCAGAAAAATATAGTTTTGAAGCTACTAAAGTAACCTCCAATTCTCAATGCAAAAGAATTGAACCAGATGATGGTATGAGAGAATGCATCGTGTGTAACAAAAGATACTACTTTAAGTTTATTGACAAGCATTGCCGTTGCGAAGGTTGTAGCAATAAACTTGCAAGAAAGTTCATAAAAGAGAAAACCTTCCCCTTTATTGATTTAAGCAGATTTACGGATGATCATATAAGTGTTTTTGTTTACGATAATGCATTCTATTATTCAGAAAACTTCATTAGAGAATTTCGTGACACACCAAAACCCATTTCTGCCAACGATGTAATCAATCTCATAAAAGATAGGTATCCTAATGTGCGACAAAATCTTTTTAAAGGGCTTACGGTCAACAATTATACTCGTTATCTCTTTTACGCCGATATAATAAAGCACTGGGATACAGTGGAATGTGTCACTTCATATTTAAAAGATAACGGCCATATGCTTTCAATTACTCAAGATGGATTGATTTTTATTGACTCTAAAAACGAGTATTCGGAAAAATGTGATGCGACCGGTGTTCATTTAAGAGAAAACGAAATATATACTCCACTTATGCACTGTGAACATGCAGAAACGTCACTTGCTCTCTTTCTCGGAAAGATCATTTGGACAAGATTAACCAATGACAAAAATGAGGCGTTCCAGAAAATTGTCAAACATTTAACAGATATGTTGTATGCTGTTTTAAACAACAGCCATTCTTTTTCCAGTTACAAAGGTGATGATGCAAAACGATTGTTGATTGAATACACCAATGTATATAGCGATAGTTATTTTAAGATCATAAATTATTACAACAATATTAACTATTTGACCGATTCTCATTGTGCATCTAAAGAACTTCAATCAATAACTCAGTATATAATGCTCCGAGAGTGTTTGCTTAGTGATAACGAAAGTTTTGTCATCCACTCCCATACAGAAAATGTGGATGATACCAAATTGATAAAATGCTTGCATTTGTCTGACAAAAAGAATGCGCTTCGTATTTTTGTAACTGAGTACAAAAATTCCATTCTTAAAAATATTTTTGATTTCACGTTAAAAACATCTGACTTTTTTTCATATTCATTTGAAGAATTCAAGTACTATTTGCGTGGCCTTTCAATTTACACAGAAAACACCGACGAGATTTTTGTGGAACTATGGGATAAAATATGCGATATACTTAAAGATAGGAAAGTAATCATAAATAGCTCTGAAAAAACTTTAGCAAAATTCTCTTTTAGTTTGAACATGGAAATGTTTGAGGATGCCAAAGACTATTGGGACAAACAATGTACCTATCTTATTGTTGAAAAAAGCAAAAACAACAGCAAAGAAATTCGTTGTTATATATCAGGAACTGAAGGAGATTCGTTAGCGGATATTACAATCTGTTCTGAATCACCTCTTAGTGTACTGGAAGATAAGAACTATTTTGAAAAATTGTTTTTAAATCGAAGAAATAGCATGATACACAATCTTCCTTCAAGGAAAATAACCGTCCATTCTGAAAAGAACTCATGCTATTATGAATGTTATAAAACGATATCCATTTACACTCCGTCAAAGTCCGCTGAAACCTGTTTGTTGTTTTTGCAAACCTATACCGGTGAACTGGCACCCTATCCGCAAGGATATTTTGCAGGATATACCTTTCATAAAGACATTTATGTCCCTAAGAGTGAATTTTATTGGTCCGATGATCAAATTATTAAAAAGTATAAAAGCTTTTTTGAATAAACAGATAGGGTTTCATCCTCATCTTAGGTTGCATTTCAATGTAACTTTGCAACCGCATGCAACCCGTATTAAAAATTTCGTTATAATTTAGAAAACAAAAACGGCACCCTCGTGGTGTCGTTTTTCTCTTTTTAAAACGCAGATTGTTGAATTTTTGTTTTATGTGTGATAAAATTACTTCATAACTTTCCATAAAGGAGAAATACAATGAAAACAATACTTTTTCAAGGTGACTCAATAACCGATTGCTCAAGATACAGAAAAGCTACAGATGATAAGGAATCCTCACGAGTGATTTTCTCTGACGGGAGACTTTTCAAAAAGGTAACAGCTCTTGGTGAGGGGTATCCTGCTATGGTAAGTGCTGAGCTTGAAAAGCAGTATCCCAATAAATTCCGATTTCATAACAGAGGCGTCGGCGGTGACAGAATACCCGATGTGTACGCTCGTATAGTTAAGGATATAATCAACCTTAAGCCTGATTATATGAGCCTTCTTGTCGGTGTAAATGATGTTTGGCATGACTTTGATTTTGGTAAAAACGGTACTGGAACTATAAGGTTCGAAAAGGTATACAATATACTCCTTGAGGAGCTTAAGGAGGAATTCCCCGAGATAAAAATCGTAATTATGGGTCCTTTTGTTCTTGAAGGTACTGCAACTGCAGACAGA
>JAFZFT010000120.1 GCA_017555765.1 Clostridia bacterium
TGACGCATTGCAATGATATCTGCGTAGCAGTTAACCATCTTTGTTGTATCAGCAACGCTTTCACCCTTTGTTGCGGATGATGAGCCTGCATCTGAAAAACCGAGAACGTGACCGCCAAGCTCATACATAGCAGCCTCAAAGCTGAGTCTTGTTCTTGTTGAGGGCTCAAAGAAAAGAGTTGCAAGCTTCTTGCCACGGCAAACCTGACTGTACTTTACAGGGTTTGCGATAATATCATCAGCAACATTTAAAAGACCGTCAATTTCTTGGGTTGAAAGGTCAAGAATATTGATAAGACTTCTCATCAGTTTGCGCCTCCGATCCAGCTTTCGTCGGACGGATTATCTCTGAATTTAAGAAGACGCGCAATATCTTCCTTCTTGATGTAGCCTTCTTCTGCAGCAACTTCTGCAACTGCATCAAGGTTTGAAAGTGAATAGTTGATAACATCAGCTGCTGCAAGTCTGTCAAGACCCTTCTTCATGCCGTAGGTGAAGATTGAAGCGATACCGAGAACCTCTGCACCTGCTTCACGAAGAACCTCAACAACCTCAATAACGCTTCCGCCGGTTGAGATAAGGTCTTCGATAACAACTACCTTCTGACCCTTTTCAAGCTTACCCTCGATCTGGTTGCCTCTGCCGTGGTCCTTGTGGCCTGAACGAACATAACCCATAGGAAGGCCAAGAATATGACCAACGATAGCTGCGTGAGCAATACCTGCAGTTGAAGTACCCATAACAACTTCACAGTCAGGGAAATATTTAAGAATAGTCTTTGCAAGACCTGTTTCAACATCAGTTCTTACAGCAGGTGATGTAAGAGTAAGTCTGTTATCACAGTAAATGGGGCTCTTGATACCACTTGCCCATGTAAAGGGCTGTTCGGGGCGAAGGAAAACTGCACCGATAGAAAGTAAATCTTTTGCAATAAGCTTTTTCATAGTTAATCTATCCTTTCTTTTATATAAAATATACTTTTTTATCAACCTACAAACTCAGCAAGGCATCTCTCATAAGCTGCAACGGGATCAGCTGCTGCTGTAATAGGTCTGCCGACAACAATATAGTCAGAGCCGATTCTGTTAGCTTCAGCGGGAGTCATAACCCTCTTCTGATCGCCGATATCTCCGTCAGCAAAGCGTACACCGGGTGTGATTGTAAGGAACTCCTTACCACAGGTATCGTGTACCTTCTGTGCCTCAAGGGGTGAGCAAACAACACCGTCAAGTCCTGCATCTGAAGCGTTCTTTGCATAATGCATAACTACCTTATCGATAGGCTCCTTGATAAGAAGATCGTTTTCCATGCTTTCCTGATCAGTTGAAGTAAGCTGAGTTACAGCGATAAGAAGAGGTCTTGTGCCGTCAGGTCTTGTAAGGCCCTCAAGAGCAGCCTCCATCATTCTCTTTGTTCCGCCTGCGTGAAGATTTGTGATATCAACATCAAGATTTGAAAGCACTGACATTGACTTTTTAACTGTATTAGGAATATCGTGAAGCTTAAGGTCAAGGAAAATCTTATGACCTCTTTCCTTGATTTCTTTTACGATTGACGGACCTTCAGCATAGAAAAGCTCCATACCGATTTTTACAAAAGGCTTTTTACCCTGGAACTTGTCGAGGAAATTGAGAACCTCCTGCTTACTGCTGAAATCACATGCGATAATTACGTCTCTTCCCATTAGTGAGCACCTCCGATAATTTCTGTAAGATTTGTAATGTTATATTTTTCCATTGCCTTAGGTAAATCGTTGATAATATCACGGCAGGCAAAGGGATTTACTAAGTTAGCCGCACCGACCTGAACTGCGGTTGCGCCCGCAAGCATCATTTCGATAACATCGTTTGCACTTGAAATACCGCCCATACCGACAATGGGGATATTCACCTTTTCATAAACCTGATATACTGCTCTGAGAGCTACAGGGAGAATTGCGGGACCTGAAAATCCACCCATTTTATTATGAATTACAGGCTTTTTGGTCTTAAGGTCAATTCTCATACCTAAAAGTGTATTGATCATACTGATACCGTCTGCACCAGCTTCTTCGCAAGCCATTGCGATTTCAGTTATATCTGTAACATTTGGTGTAAGCTTTGCAAGTACGGGCTTTGTTGTAACCTCTTTTACAGCCTTAATAACTGTAGCCGCACCTTCAGCTGATACACCGAAGTTTTTTCCTCCTGCATGAAGATTAGGGCAGCTGATATTAATTTCAAGGATACCTACCTGTTCCTCTTTGTCAAGAAGTGATGCGCATTTCTGATATTCCTCAATCGAGAAGCCACCAACATTAGCTATTACCTTTTTGTTATATACCACCTTAAGCTTGGGAAGCTCTTCAGAGATAACCTTTTCAACACCGGGATTCTGAAGACCAACAGAGTTAATCATACCCATAGTGCACTCTGCAATTCTGGGAGTGGGATTTCCGAAACGGCCTTCAAGAGTTGTACCTTTGAAAGAAATAGAACCGAGACAGTTGATATCGTAAAGCTCTGCATATTCATAACCAAAGCCGAAGGTGCCCGATGCAGGAATAACGGGATTATCAAGTTCTAAACCTAAAAGGTTAATCTTTGTGTTTACCATATAATCTCCTCCCTTACGAGTACGGGTCCGTCTTTGCAGATTCTCTTGTTACCGTACTTTGTCTTGCAGCTGCAACCCATACAAGCACCAAAGCCGCAACCCATTCTCTCTTCAAAGCTGTACTGACCTGAGCCCACAGCGGTATTTTCAATAGCTCTGAACATAGGCATAGGACCACAGGTATAGAAGTATGTATAATCAATATCCTTCATAGCATCTGTAACGAAGCCCTTTACTCCGACCGAACCGTCAACTGTTGTTACAATTGTTTCAGCTCCGATATTCTCAAAGTCTTCCTTACAGAAAATCTCATCAGCCTTATTGAAGCCGAGGATAACTGTAGGCTTTTTGCCTTCAGAGATAAGTCTCTTGCAAAGGCCGAACATAGGAGGAATACCTACACCTCCGCCGATAAGTAAGGGTCTGTCACCGCTTTTTGTAACATCAAAACCGTTACCGAGACCTACAAGCACATCACATTCATACCCTACCTTCCACGCGGACATCTTTTCTGTGCCGAGACCTACAACCTTATAAATGATAGTAACTGTTGTTTCATCCCAGTCAAAAACCGAAATAGGTCTTCTTAAATAACATCCTTCAACAGTAAGATTGACAAACTGACCGGGAGCCGTAAGAGCAGAGGTGTCACCCTCAAGCACCATACGGAATACACTTTCGGTAAGCTGTTCATTTTTAAGAACCTTATATATTCCCTGATACATATTTACTGTTCCTTTCAATTAAAATATCTGTTTACCGCCTACATAGGTGTGAAGGATTTTTCCCTTTACCTTTTTACCTGTAAACGGAGTTGCTCTACCCATTGAATAAAACTCATCGGGATTGATTTCATATTCAGCATTGAGATCAATAACGGTAAAGTCTGCACTCTGACCGATATCTGTACCACCGCCGATTCCGAAGCGCTTTCTCGGATTAATTGCAAGTAGCTCAACTAACTTTTCCATGGAAATGATGCCTTTTTGTACAAGCTCCGTATAAAGCACCGGGAAAGCAGTTTCAATACCGACTATACCCATTGCACTTTTTTCGAGTCCTCTGCCCTTTTCCTCTGTGCTGTGAGGAGCGTGGTCAGTAGCAATCATATCGATTGTACCATCCTTGATACCTTCAATAAGCGCAAGTCTGTCAGCCTCCGCACGAAGAGGAGGATTCATCTTGAAGCGTCCATCTTCCTGAAGATCAGCATCGGAAAGAACGAGATAATGAGGACCTGTTTCGCAGGTAATGTCAACGCCCTCAGCCTTTGCTTTTCTGATAATATCAACGCTTTCCTTGGTTGATATATGACAAACGTGATATGAACACCCTGTCTTTTTAACAAGCTCAATATCTCTTGCGATCTGTTCCCATTCACTTTCGGAGCAGATGCCTCTGTGACTGTGAGCTTTCGCGTATTCGCCATCGTGAATATAACCGCCCTTAAGAAGCTCATTAACTTCACAGTGAGCAACAATCATCTTACCGAGAGCCTTTGCTTTAAGCATAGCCTTCTCCATCATTTCGTTGCTCTGTACACCTCTGCCGTCATCTGAAAAAGCTATTATATCATCCGCCATTGCATCCATATCTGAAAGCTCCTCACCCATCTGTCCGACGGTAATTGAGCCGTAGGGATAAACATTTATGCAGGCGTCCTTTTCAATTATTTCAAGCTGTTTTCTAAGATTCTCCTTGCTATCCGGTACGGGATTAAGATTAGGCATGCTGCAAACTGCAGTATATCCGCCATGTGCTGAAGCGAGTGTTCCGGATTTTATCGTCTCTTTATAAGAAAAACCCGGCTCACGCAAATGGACATGTACATCTGCGAAACCGGGTAAAATATAGTATTCTGAAAAATCGGAAACAGTACCACACGCTTCGCTTTCGGAAACAATAATACCGTCATTTACGGATAAAGGAAGAGCTGAAAAAGCACCATTCTGATATACAGCTTTTGCCTTAAAAATACCGTTCATGCTTTAACCTCCTGATTTCATAAAAAAAGAACCCGCAATAGCAAGGTTCGTCACAGAATATATGACGAAAAGCCTCGGCTCCTTGCCGTTCATTTCTTTCCGTATTCATTTCAAGTTATTTTAACACAGCAAGTTACAATTGTCAATGGAATGAATGAAAATAATAAAAGATTTTTTATCTCTATCTTGTTGATTAGATCGTCATTATACCTTATAATAATTTATGTAAAATATAGGAGATGATTATATGAAAACTACTATCAGAGCTTATGCAAAAATAAATCTTATGCTCGATATTCTCTCACGACTCGAAAACGGTTATCATGATCTTTTTATGATTATGCAGTCCGTAGGGTTATATGATGAAGTGACTGTTGAAAATGACTCTTCAAAGGGTATCTCCATAACTTGCAATGTTGAAGCAATCCCTTGCGACGAGAAAAATATCGCTTACAAAGCAGCTACTGCATTCTTTAATGCAACAGGTACTGTCAACAGCGGTATAAGCATTCACATCGAGAAGAAAATCCCTCACGCAGCAGGACTTGCCGGCGGAAGTGCGGACGGCGCTGCTGTCATTGTAGCTCTCGATAAGCTTTTCGGTACAAATCTCAAGGAAAAAGATTTTATTGAAATCGGTTCAAAAGTTGGTGCTGATGTCCCCTTCTGCATTCTCGGCGGTACAATGCTTGCGCAGTACACAGGTACAGTACTTTCACATCTTCCTGACCTCAGCGAAAAGTACGTTATAATCGTGAAGCCTGAACAGGACGTTTCAACTGCAAAAGCATATGCTGCCTTTGATACAGCTGAAAGAGTACGCCACTTAGACACCAAAAATATGCTGATGGCTGTTATAAACGACGACTGGAAGACAATCAGTGAAAAAGTAGCTAATGTTTTTGAGCAGTTCATCGAGGTAACCGACAGAACTGTTATAAAGGGTATAATGAGAAAACACGATGCTCTCTGCACTTGCATGAGCGGAAGCGGACCGAGTATTTTTGGCATTTTTGATGACTCTGACAAGGCTGAAGGATGTCTTGAAGAGCTGAAAAATGATTTTCCAAGCTCATTTATTTGTAAAACGGTAAAAAACGGATGCTGTTACTCTGATGCATTATAACTGCAATTCAAAAAAAATAATATTTTTATAGACACTTTCTACTTCTCTTTCGTCTTATATAGTGAAAGGTGGTAAAAATATGATAAAAAAATTTTTTAGCAAAAAGCAGAAAATTGAAGCGCAGACAATTGTTGATTTAAGAGATTACACACCGCAAGCACTAAGTAACATAAAATCAATAGCTGCGGTTGCACTTTTAATTTTACCCGAAAACCCAGACGAGGCTTTTGTTGAAGCGTTTTCAAAAATCAACCTTGATGCAATAGGCTTTACACTAAACTTATCTAAAGACAAAAAAATTGTTACATATAACGGTATTTACTCCCTTACAAATATAGACTTGCCCGACCATACACTCGGCGTGTTTAACGGAATTTTTGTTATGTCCCGTGCTATAACAAACGAAAATGCACAGTATGTAATCAACGGCATTATGTTAAAAAAATCCGGTCTCCAGCATAACAGCAAATGCCTTATGGAAAACGGATTGATATTTGAAATGGACTTTGAAGAAAACGATTTAAAGTTTTTCTCAAATAAAATTGACATTGATTTATCGTTCATAAGAAACATAAAAGAAAACTCACTGATTGCTTCCGCTGACACAATAACTATAGCAGCAGATGTTACCGAAGAGGCAATTATCGAAAAAAGGATCAGATTCTTCGCCGCGAACAAAATTATATGTAACAGAGCGATTAAGGGATGTGTTCAAGCCAGAGCTTGTGTTGCAAACAAAATAATAAGTGAATAATGCTATGAATAATAATATTCAGGAATTATATGAAAAATATTATCCCGCTGTTTACAAGTATTTTTGTAAAAAAATCGGTGAAAATGATGCAGAAGACCTTGCTCAACAAACCTACGTTAAAATATTAACCTGGATCGGTTGTGTGGAAAAAATACGTTCACCAAAAGCTTTTATATTCAAAGTTGCCAAAAGTGTTCTCTATGATTATCTGAGAAAAAAGATGCTTATGGCACAAGCAATTCCATTCGATAATTTATACGACTGTGCCGACAATCATAACTTTATTGAAGATGTCGAATCCTCAGATGCATTAAAATCACTTTCAAAACAGGAGCAACACATAGTAACTCTAAAAACCGAAGGTTACAATAGTACGGAAATAGGAAAAATTCTCGGTGTATCAGGATCGACAATACGAACCCATTTGCAAAATATACGAAAAAAGATTAAGTAACATAATAAAAAGACCTACCAATTTCGGTAGGTCTTTTTCATTACAAAAGGTTAAATAATCGAAATTATTTAAGAGTTGCCTTTGCGCCTGCTTCTTCAAGCTTCTTAGCAGCAGCTTCAGCATCGTCCTTTGACATTGCTTCCTTGATAACCTTGGGAGCGCCGTCAACAGCTTCCTTAGCTTCCTTGAGGCCAAGGCCTGTGATTTCACGAACAACCTTGATAACGCCGATCTTGTTAGCGCCAACTTCTGTGAGTTCAAGGTCGAATTCTGTCTTCTCTTCAACAGCAGCAGCTTCAGCAGCTACGGGACCAGCAGCAACAACTGCAGCAGCAGCTGATACGCCGAATTCGTCTTCTACAGCGTGTACGAGTTCTGAGAGTTCAAGAACTGTGAGAGTCTTAAGTTCTTCAATAATAGCAGTAATTTTTTCTGATGCCATGGTATTTTACCTCCAAATAATGTAAATTTAAATTTAGATTATGCTTCTTCAGCAGGTGCTGCAGCTTCCTCTGCAGGAGCTTCAGCGGGAGCAGCTTCGCCGTCTTTATCAACAATAGCCTGGATAGCACGTGCGAATGCTGAGATGGGTGCCTGGAATGCACCGAGAACGTTTGCAAGAAGGATTTCTCTTGAGGGAAGCTTTGCAAGACCTGAAATCTTATCAAGGCCGATTACTTCCTTGTCGATGAAGCCGTTCTTAATTTCGAAATTCTTGTGTCCGTCTGCGAACTTGCTGAGAATGCGAGCTGCAGCAACGTAATCATCTGCACTTGTTGCGATAGCTGTTGTGCCGTCGAGTACTGTTTCAAGACCGTTGAGTTCAGTGTTTGCGATAGCAAGCTTAAGAAGTGTGTTCTTAACAACTGTGTATTCAACACCAGCTTCACGAAGCTCCTTACGAAGAGCTGTATCGTCAGCAACGTTGATACCCTTGTAGTCTACGATAACACCTGCAACTGAATTGTTAAGTCTTTCAGTAAGTTCAGCAACTACAACCTTTTTCTGTTCTAAAACTTTAGCGCTGGGCAAATGAATTCACCTCCTGTAATATTTTGATACCCTTGGTGTCAGAGATAATAAAAACCCTTTCCCTCATACCGAGAGAAAGGGTAACATAGTTAATCCAGATAAATCTTAATTAAATATGCTCCGTTCCTCGGCAGGCGGCTAATAAGCCTTTAAGTCTTACACCTGCTGTCTTAGGGCTGGACAGCTTGAATATAATACCACAAAGATTTTCCTTTGTCAAGTATTATTTGAATTTTTTTGAAGTTAATTATAATTATTTAACTTCAGCAGCGGCAGCTGAGCCAACCTTGTTGGGGTTGATCTTAACGCCGGGGCCCATTGTAGCTGTAACTACGCAGGAACGGATGTACTGACCCTTTGCTGCAGCAGGCTTAGCCTTGATAACAGCATCGAGGAGAGTTGTGAAGTTCTCCATAAGCTTCTCTGTACCGAATGAAGCCTTACCGATAGGACAGTGGATAATGTTTGTTTTGTCAAGACGGTACTCAATCTTACCTGCCTTAGCTTCTGTAACAGCCTGAGCAACGTTAGGAGTAACAGTACCTGCCTTGGGTGAAGGCATAAGGCCACGGGGACCAAGTACCTTACCGAGACGACCAACAAGGCCCATCATGCTGGGATGTGCAATAGCAACATCGAATTCCATCCAGCCTTCGCCCTGGATCTTAGCAACGAGATCTTCAGCACCTACTACTTCTGCACCTGCAGCTTCAGCAGCCTTAGCTTCGTCACCCTTTGCGAATACAGCAACGCGAACAGTCTTACCTGTACCATTGGGAAGAACAACAGCGCCACGAACCTGCTGATCAGCATGACGTGAGTCAACGCCGAGACGGATGTGTGCTTCTATTGTTTCGTCGAATTTTGCGGTAGCAGTCTTACATGCGAGTTCAAGTGCTTCCGCAGGATCATAAAGATTTGTCTTGTCGATAAGCTTTGCGCCTTCGACATACTTTTTACCATGTTTCATTGTCTTTCATCCTCCTATAGAGTGGTTAATCGGATTTTTCCTCCCACCCGGAAGCATTAGTCAGCGACTACTATGCCCATTGAGCGAGCTGTACCGGCTATCATACTCATAGCTGCTTCAACTGAAGCTGCGTTGAGGTCCGGCATTTTCTGCTCAGCAATTTTTCTAACCTGCTCACCGGTAATTGTTGCGACCTTTGTCTTGTTAGGTACGCCTGAACCGCTTTCGATTCCGCATGCCTTCTTGATAAGAACTGCTGCGGGCGGTGTCTTTGTTACGAATGTGAATGTACGGTCTGCATAAACTGTGATTACAACAGGAATGATAAGACCGATATCATTCTTTGTGCGCTCGTTGAATTCCTTTGTGAAAGCCATGATGTTAACACCGTGCTGACCGAGAGCCGGACCAACAGGCGGTGCCGGAGTAGCTTTACCTGCAGGAATCTGGAGCTTGATTAAACCTACAACCTTTTGAGCCATTTTTTGCACCTCCAAATTTATGTGGTTGATGGCGACTTGCATGAAATTTTGCAAATCTCCCACAGGGAGATAAACTCCCTACATAATAAACGGCATTGCCGTAAATTATCGTGTCTTAGTCTAAAGCGACCTCAATCTGATTGAGTCCGAGCTCAACAGGAGTTTCTCTGCCAAGCATGGAAATCATTACAACGACTACTTCCTTAACAAGGTCGATGCTGTCAACAACACCACTGTAACCGTCGAAGGGTCCGCTTAAGATGTTTACATAGTCCCCTACCTTGTAGTTGACTTCGACTGTCTTCTTTTCAATGCCGAGGTTTATTACCTCCTGCTCTGAAAGAGGAACAGGTTTGCTTCCGGGACCAACAAATCCCGTAACGCCTCTTGTGTTTCTGATGACGTACCAAGCTTCGTCTGTCATTGACAGCTCTTCGTCTTCAAACTCACTGCGCTTCTTGTAGATACAAGCGACCTTTACCATAACATAACCGGGAAAAAGCTTACGTTCAATCTCACGGACTTTATCATCCTTGATTTCTGTAACCATTTCAGTCGGGATACGTACTTCAAATATCTGATCCTGCATCTTACGGTTTTCAACAACCGTTAAAATGTTTGAGGCTACTTTATTTTCATAGCCTGAATAGGTGTGTACTACAAACCATCTGGCGTTATCTGCCATCGTTACACCTCCAAAATTCTTCTGCTACGGATACTATCCGCGAAGATTACTCTGCAGAGTTTTCTGCAGTTTCTTCTTCCTGAGTACCTGTTTCTTCGCTTTCAGCTTCTGTGGTCTCAGCTTCTTCAGTTTCTGCTTCTTCGGTCTCAGTTTCTTCTGTACCCTCTGAAGTCTCCTCACTGTCTTCAGCTTCACCTTCAGTTTCAACAGTCACATCAGTGTTTGTTTTCACATCTGTGTCTGCAGGAGCTGATGTGCTCTGATTTTTCTCGATTGCAAGTTCCTTAAGAGCAACGATTCCGTGTTCAAGACCGAAATCTATTGCAAATACTACTGTAGTAACAATAGCAACAACGACAAGAACTATGCCGGTGTTCTTAAGAACTGTAGTCGCATCAGGCCAAACAATCTTCTTTGTTTCACCCTTGAAATCCTTACCGAAACGTTTGATACTCTTACCTGCGCGAGCGAAGAAATTTGGCTTATCATTTTTGCTACCCTTTGCAGCCTTAGCTACCTTTTCAGCAGCTTTGCTTTCCTCGGTTGTGGCCTTGTCAACCTTAGAATCCTGGGTAACTTTCTTTTCTTTGTCAGCCATCATTCTACCTCCCGTGTTATTTTGTTTCTTTGTGGAGAGTGTGCTTCTTGCAGAATCTGCAGTACTTATTCATCTCCAACCTATCAGGATTGTTCTTCTTGTTTTTCATTGTGTTGTAGTTACGCTGTTTGCACTCTGTGCAAGATAATGTGATTTTTACTCTCATGAACGGCACCTCCATTATAGGAAATTTGCGGTTGAACAAAAGCAACACTTCTTACGTTCAACTCATTAAGGCCTCCCTCTATTTCAGGACACAAAAATAAAGCCCTCTGCAAGAGGTATCGATAGTTTACCACACAATCAATATCTAGTCAAGGGCTTTTTGAAATTTTTTTCAAATTTTTACAATTTTTTTCACTGAGTTTTTGCTGCCTTATTCAACCATTTCCATAGTACTGATAACAACAGGCTCTGTCGGTACTGATCTTTCACCCATTGAGCTGAAGCGTCTGGGGATATCACAGAATGCATCACACACTTCCATACCTTCTGTTACCTTACCGAAAGCCGCATAGTTGCCGTCAAGGAAAGTACAGTCATCGCTGTAGCAGATAAAGAACTGGCTTGACGCTGAATTGGGATTCTGGCTTCTTGCCATTGAGATCACACCACGTGTATGTGAAAGTGTGTTCTGAGTAAAGCCATTTGCTCTGAACTCGCCGGGAATGTTCTCATCGCTTCCGCCACAACCTGTGCCTTCGGGGTCACCGCCCTGACACATAAAGTTATCGATGATTCTGTGGAATGTAAGTCCGTTGTAAAAACCTGCCTTGACAAGCTTTTCAAAGTTTGCAACTGTTGCAGGTGCATATTCAGGATAAAGCTCTATTGTGAATACTCCCCCGTTTTCCATTGTAACTTTTACATTTGACATATAAGTTTCCTCCAAATAAAATTCTATTGTACTGTATTGTAGCAAAAAGAAAGATAAGAGTCAAGATGCAACATATAATTAGGTATCAGTACAATCTCACCATAATCGTTATGCTATAACTTTTTAGCTTTACAATCATTAAAGCTTATTGACTTTTAAGTCTTTTATGGTATAATCTGTTAAGTAAATGCGGGTATGGTGGAATTGGCAGACACGCAAGATTTAGGATCTTGTGCCACAAGCGTGCAGGTTCGACCCCTGTTACCCGCACCAAAAATGTAAACATTCGTTTAGGCAAAAAAGTCATCTCTTTACGAGATGACTTTTTTGTTTGTTAAAGCTGAATTAATTTACTTATAAAGTTTTATATCGCTTCAATATATTTTTCACCCAAAGCTATACTAACATTATATTTCAGGTTTGAAACAAGGCATAAGCTGAAGCTTGAAAAGATTATTTTTATGCTTTCTGTCAATCAAAGCCTTTTTATCCATATCTGCAATTTCGCCGGTACGGATATATACATCCAATTCAGCATAAGTAAATCCTAAATTATCCTCATCACTTTTTCCGCAAAGACCGTCAATCGGAGTTTTATCAACTAACTCCTTAGGAAGGTCGAGAAGATAACCGATTTCCTTAACCTCAGTTACAGTCAGATTGGACATCGGAGAAAAATCGCCAACAGAGTCTCCATAGCGTGTTGAATAACCAACCCAATCCTCAGAAAGGTTACAGGTATTGCAAACTCTGCCATTACAACTTTGTGAAACAGCGTAAAGAGTAGCCATTCGGATTCTCGGAGGAAGGTTGACTTTTGTCATTTCGGACACCGCCAAATCTTCAGGGAAGTTTTTGAGTACACTGTCAACTGCATCCTTTACATTTATCTCATAGTTTCTGATACCTAAATGGTTTACTAATAAACGTGCCATATCGATATCGTGCTGTTCTCCCTGAGGCATAAGTACACCGACAACACGTTCCTTGCCAAGTGCTTCAACACACAGCGCAGCTGCAATTGAGCTGTCTTTGCCACCGGATATACCAATTACTGCATTGCAGTCTTTACCATTGTTTTCAAAAAAATCACGAATCCACTGAATGCAATCGTTCTTAACTTTTAATGCATCAAACATTAGAATTTTCCCCCATTAAGTTTCTGTCTGATTTCATCAAGACTATAATCTACAAGCATCTTTCCATCTCTGAATACAGGTACGAGAAGATTGCCTTCCGGAATATTCTCAGATGTATATTCATCCTTATATTTCAAGACTCCGTCTTCTTCGTATACGAAGCAAAGACCCTTCTGACTCTTTTTGAATCCACCATCTTTCGGGTTCTTAAATACAGGATAACACTTGCCGTCAACCTCAGCGTAACATGCCTTGATACAAGAACTGAATGTGTCTCTGGTGAAAGGCTTGAGCATATTGTCTTCTTCAATACAGTGCATTGAGAAAGATCCGACACCAAGAGCTACATTTGAACAAGCAAAACCTGCATTTTTGAGAATCTCAAATATCTCTTCGCAACGCTGCACTGTAATACTATCACCGTAAATAGCCTTGACATGAGGATCGAGAACCTTATAACCCTTAGAGTTGATTGTTCCGCCAAACTGATCCCACAATTTAAATACAGTCTTTGTAACAACTTCAACGCAATCGCCGGAATCACCTCTCATAAGCATACAACCATTGTGTGCCATTATTTCATCGTGGAGCTGCGGAAGAATATTGTCTATAACATTCCAGTAATCGTAACTATCCAGAACACAAGAGAAACTTGTATTCGGATAAAGTTCAGTCAACATTTTACGAAGGAATGTTATCTCATCACCATCAACTGCATAATTTGAGCACATAACAAAATGTTCAGTTGATACTGCACCGAAAGCTACAGGCTCTTTTGTACAGTCACAGTTGAAGATATTTTCAAGATAGGGAATTACAGGAACAGTTGCAGTATTAAGGAAAGACAAGCACCATCCCGCACCGGCCATAAGAGCTGCATCTACACACATATCACCTCGGAAGTCAAATGCACCGAGCGCTCTTGCGCGGGGTACATTATCTTCAACAGTTTCATCGTAATATTTATTTACGATATCTCTGTACGTTTTACCAACAGTAGCTGTAATTTGCGGATACCACATTTCTGCAGAAATAAGGCTTTCGAGAGCCTGAGGTAACCACGCGAAATCATCATGTGTGTTTGTTATACCGAACATAGGAACATGCACAGGTACCAATGTACCTTCAGGAAGCGCGATGATTTCAATAGGAAGATATCCCAATCTGTGAAGCTTTCTGATTTTTTCAGTACCGTAGATTCCTTTGCCGAGAGTTGCGTCAAGTACACGTGTGTACTCTTCAACGACCTCCTCTTCAGTGAGTTCGAAAAAGTACTTGTTGAAATAGTCAATCAACCAGGTTTTGCAGAACATCTGCACGCCGAACATAACAACCTTATCCCAACGGTTTACGCGGCTCATACGCGGTGTATAGTAAGACATGGATTTGGTCATGCCGGGGTTTATCATATCACTGTGAACTGTTTTATAAAAGTCACATAACAGCATAGGATTTATAGCTTTACTCATAATTGCCTCCTTAAAGTTCGATTACATCGATTTTATCGTGTTGTTTTGTTAAAATACTATTCGTTGTGAATACCTTTTCGATGAGTCCGCTTGTGAGTACCTCACCTTCGTGAATTGTATTTTCACAATGGGATATATAAAGATATATGTTACGTGCACCGAGTTCTTTGAGGCACTTTGCTGAAAAATAGAATGTTCCACCTCTTGAACTGATATCATCCACAATCAGAATATTCTTCCCTTTAATATTATCTGTGTCACCTGAAACATCCAGGCCTAAAATCTTCCCTGTTTTCCAGTCACGCTTTTTTATTCCGAACGCATACGGGAGAGGAATCATACCGGAATATCTTTTACCTGCCCCCTCATCAGGATAGAACATTGATGGTATTTCACCTTCAATATCCTTGATTTTGTTGATAACTTCTTCTATATATGCCTGAGGTTTATTAATGATAATATTATCAATAAGTGCCTCACTGACACTGGAATGAGGATCAAGAACAGTTACTGTTCTGAAACCTAAGCCGTTTATTATGTTCGCAAAATATTTTAATGTGAACACATCTTCAGCTGACTTGACCCTGTCCTGTCTGGCATTGGGAATATAAGGCATATACAGATGAATGTTTTCCTTGCCGTGCGCCTTTAAATGGTTAACCAGGAAAATCAACGCTACAAGCTCTCTGTCATTTTCATAAAACCAAGAAACAGTTATCTCATCAACCTCGGGAGGTTCCTGCTTTATAAGCATTGTACCATCAGGGAAATTCCCCAATGCAACTTCGACTCCGTTAATCTTTATCATAATTATTCTCCAATCACATTAATCTGGCACATTTTCATCGTGCTAAGAGCTGCATTGTGCGTATCAACTGTTACACCTGCGCAACAGCTAGCATCGACGCTCACCTTGGCATCAAGGAAGTTTGCTTTAATTAAAAGAGCATTTGACACAACACATATATCTGTGCAAAGACCGACAAGTTCGATTTCAAGTTCAGAAGGATCATAATTTTCCTTTATGTACTCAGGGAGTTCTGTGGAACCGAATGTAGGCTTTTCGATAGCCTTATAGACTCTCTTATCAAGCGCTTTCTCCACTTTTGCATCAAGTTTCCAACCGTCACTGCCTTTTATGCAATGAGGAACGGGAAGATTTTTGCCCTCCTGAGTTTCCATATAGTTTTCAAAGTGAGTATCGTAAGTCACGATAAGATCACCTTCGAAATTTTCGATTTTGTTTACTACGTTGTCAACAATAGCAACTGCCTCAGCAGAGCCAAGTGCACCATCAACAAAATCCTTCTGCATGTCCACAACAATTAAAAGCTTTTTCATAATAATTCTCCTTTTTATAATTTTTTATTTTAAGAATATGCATCAACTACAATTAAAACATATAACGGTATTCACGCTGAGGTTTGATGATCCTTACATAAAACCAGCTGACTTATCTTTATTTCCGTCTGAACAATCTTGCCGGTCTATGCCCTGCACCTTCCGTGAATTCGTCGGTTTCTTCGACATATTCAGCTATTTTCCTTCGGAAATTTGCGGTAAGAAGTGAAATTCCCATCAAGGTTTCCTGTACCTTTTGCAGCGCCGTCAAAGTGAACTTATCAGGTAAAAAGTCAAAGGTAATTACAAACCTTTCTGATTCATTACGCATTACCGAAAGTGCAGTAGCAATAATTTCAGCATGGTCAAACGCTAATCCCGTATTAGTTAATATCTCAAATGTGCTGTTCCCGAACTTAGATGCTATTTCGCGAAGCTCAACATGAATCGTTTCACTTGCGCCTATAAAATCCATTTTGAAAATATTATCTTGTTCGAAATTGAAGCTGACCTCAAACCACTGAGCTTTTATAGCATCGCTTCCTGCCATCACTTCAACGCCTGACGCATTTACAATAGAAGCAAATGCATTGGATATGATTCTGCCTCTTGGGTCTCTTTCAGGATTACTGAACACCCCGATAGGAAGCAACGATACGGGAACAAGATTAGTTTCTTCTTTAATTTCCCTCAAAGCACACTCCTCGATTGTTTCTGTAGGCTTCAAAAATCCGCCCGGTAAAGCCCATTTGTTCATAAACGGATGTTCTCCTCGCTTTATAAGCAAAACGTGAAGTCTTGAGTCTGCATCTTTGCGATGACTATCTGAAGGTTCTTCAAACATTGAGAAAACCGCAATATCCGTAGCAATCGAAGGTCTGTCATAATCATCCATCTTGTAAGACGAGAGGAAGAGTTTTTCGTCGTTTTCTTCAGATTTGTTCTTTCTCTCGAAAGCTATACCAAGCTCTTCCTTCGACCTATCTGAATAAAACAATGGTATCACACCATTAATATAATCCGAACCTCTCTCAGTGAGATAGATACGCTCCCCTTTTATTTCCATCAGTTTGTTTTCAAGAACAAATTTTACTTCTTCCGAAAAATGCTCAAGAAAATCAATTCCGAAACGTTTCTTAAAAGCAGCCATATCGATAAAAGCAAAATAAAATGCAACTGAAACCATCTTCGCTATAGATTCTTCAATGGGCAATCTATAGATATCCTGGAGAGGAAGCTTTCCTTCATTTATAGCTCTGCGATAGCGTTCCATCTTCTTTTCGGCAGCGCCAAGATTATACGCAAGATAATTCATACCAAACGACTGAGCACCTAATCCCATTCCTACGTACGGCACACCGTTTATTACCCTTTTCGTAAGATAATCACTTGTTCCGTAGTCATTTTCTACCTTACTGAATGTATTTTTACCTACATTCGCCATATATCCGTTCTCGGTCAAAACCTTGTACGCAATTTTATATTGATACATAGCCTTGTAAATAGATACCCCGCCAACCTCGAATTCCAACTTAGTACCTTTATAACGGTTACGGTACAAGGTTATATATTCAGGATCCAGACCAATGGCATAATGTAAGGTGTTATCAAAATCTGCATCGGTCTGGTGTAAGAATCCGTACATCAGATCTATATTGAAACGTTTATATCCGGCCTTACGAATATTGGCAACCGCTCTTTCGTAAATACTCTTATCGCCATCGCGCCCCAATTCTTCAAGCAACTTAGCCGATACGGTTTGTACGCCCATGCTTATTCGCTCATAACCCATATCAAAAACGGCTTTGATCTTTTCCGGTTCATTTGCAGCTATCAAAGGAGTTGTTTCGATACTGAAAACTGTATCCTTGTCAATATTAAACAGTTCATACACTGCATCCGTTATTCTTTGAAGGTTTTGAACAGAAAGCTTTGTAGGTGTTCCACCGCCAAGATCGTATCCTACAATTTTTTTACCTTTAAGAATTTCAGAATACATTTCCATTTCTTTTAAAAGCAAATCCACATATTCGTTTTCTGTTTCAGAATTGCTTTCATCCAGAACGACATACTCGCAAAACTTACATCTGGATTTACAAAACGGAATATGAATATATAAAGAAAGTTCATCCGTTTTTTTCCATTCCTCTTGTACGAAATCCCTTATCTCGGAATCATCGGTCAATTTGTACTGCAAAAATGATTTAGGTGTTAAAGGATAAGCAGTGTTCGCATAATGGTGATAAAGTAACCCTGTTTCATATGTTTTTTCACAATCCATAATGTACCTCCTTGTTTTTGATGATTTGATTATATCACTTTGATAATATCAAGTCAATAGTTTTTTTAAAAAAAATTTTATATTTTTATTGTTCCTCACATTCACAGCAACTTCGAGCTTAAAAAGGAAACAATGTTTTACATTACTTATCAATAAACAACAATGATATTTTTAATCCACACTATACAATCCCATTATTACAAATCAGAATAAATATTATTTGTTTCGTTACATTTTCTTCATAATCGCTGATGACATTTTAATTCGAAAATGGTATAATATAGAAAAATCAAAGGAGGATGTTATTATGAATTTATCAAAAGTAACCTTGCCGCAATATACCCGTACGGAAGAAATCCTGAATGCGTCATCTCACGGCGCCGGAATATTACTCGGAATCCTCGCTTTTATACTCTGCTTATCAAAATCAACTCAAACAAATGCACTTGCAGGTAATCTAATTTTTTCAATTTCAGCGGTTATTCTCTATACCTGCTCCACACTGTACCACTCGGTAAGCAATATAACTGTAAAGAAGATCATGAGATTGATTGACCATTCCTCGATCTTTATACTCATAACAGGTACAAGTACTGCAATGACAGTGATATGTGTACTCCCCTACAATGCAGCCTTTGCAATTATCATAAGTTCAATAAGTATTGTGCTGAGTATACTTGGAGTAGTGCTCACAGTTATCGACCAAGAAAAGTACGGCAAAATACAACAGATACTTTATGTCACAGTCGGATTCGTAGCAGTAGCTCTTGCTTATCCCATTATTAAGTTCTGCGACAACGCTCTTACTATTATTCTCATAGAAGCCGTAGGCGGTATTATATATCTGGTTGGTATGGCGTTTTACAAATTAGGTAAAAAGAAAATATATTTTCACAGTATCTTCCACTTCTTTGTGCTTGCAGGCACCATAACTCACCTTATAGGAATTTACATCGCTATATAAAAGAAAACTGTTGCATCCGTAATTGAAATGCACCCCAAATGTTAGACATTGTGATATAATGTTTAACAGGAGGGGTGATTTTTTTATGCCAAAAGGAATACCAAACAAAAAATACACAGGTGAATTCAAACAAAAAGTAGTAGAAACAATGCATAAAGAAA